>JBBIUD010000202.1:0-3760 GCA_037440485.1 Chlorobiota bacterium | reverse complement strand
TGATTGTCCACATACCACGCAATCGTTCGCTCCAGCCCCTCCTCGAAGTCAACCGTTGGCGACCACCCAAGCTCACCAATCGCTTTGCGGCAGTCTATGGCATAGCGGCGATCATGTCCAGGACGGTCCGGCACATGCTCGATCAAGGACTCCGGCTTGCCGAGAATGCGAACGATAGCACGCACCACATCGAGATTGCGGCGCTCGCTTTGCCCACCGAAGTTATAGACCTCACCGCAACGCCCGTGTTCATAGGCAGCAAGCAAGCCGCGGCAATGATCATCAACGAAAATCCAATCGCGCACCTGTTGACCGTCGCCATAGACTGGCAGCGGCTTATCCTCGAGCGCATTGGCAATCATCAGCGGGATGAGCTTTTCAGGGAACTGATAGGGACCGTAATTGTTCGAGCACCGCGTTATCAGTGCGGGCATGCCGTAGGTGTGGACAAACGCCCGAACCAGACAATCGGCTGCTGCTTTCGATGCTGCATAGGGTGAGTTCGGTTGCAGCGGAGATTCCTCCGTAAACGGTGGATCATCCGGCTGGAGTGAACCATAAACCTCGTCGGTCGAAACGTGGACAAAGCGTTCAACCGAACACGCACGCGCTGCCTCCAGCAGCACGAGCGTTCCCCGAATGTTTGTCTCAACAAATGGCTCTGCCGACATAATCGAGCGATCTACATGGCTTTCTGCCGCACAGTGGATGATGCCCCGAATGCCGTACTGCTCCATTACGCGGCGAACCAGGGACGCATCCTCGATGCGACCGTGCACAAAGTGGTATCGCGGCTCCTGCTCAACATCGCGAAGATTTGCCAGATTCCCTGCGTAGGTGAGCGCATCGAGATTGACCACGTGCCAATCGCGGGAGCGAAGAATCAAGCGAATCAAGTTACTGCCAATGAAACCGGCACCACCGGTAACCAGCACGGTATGGTTCATCGGCCACCTCTCCCGTCGAAGCCAATGAGAGCTCGAAAGACGTGCCCGGCAACTTGCGGATTTTCTTTAAGCCGTCGGAGCGAATAACCGTACCAATCGTCGCCGTAGGGCACATAAATGCGCACCGGATAGCCCTTCGATAGTAGCTCGTCGCGTTTCTGCTCGCGAACGCCCAGCAGCATCTGGAATTCGTAGTGTTCGGTGCTCAACTGCCGGCTCGCAATCACATCGAGTGCATCGGCGATGAGAACTTCATCGTGGGTTGCGATGCGGACGCGCATACCAAGGTCAAGGATGAGCCGCAGCAGCCTACGGTAGTTGGCTCGAATGCCCTCGCGATCTTTGATGGCGATCGAAGCATCCTCGTTGTAGATGCCCTTGCAGAGTCGAATATCGGCTGCGTACGGAGCGAGCTGGCGAATATCCTGCTCGCTCCGGTACAGATAGGCTTGTATGACCACGCCGAGATTGCCAAAGCCTGCATCGCGCATCGAGCGGTAGAGGTCGAGCGTTGCCGTTGTGTAGGGAGAATTTTCCATGTCCAGCCGCACAAATAGTCCCAGCGACTGGGCATGGCGCAGAATACGCCGCAGGTTCTCTTCTGCCAGTGCGCGCTCGAGCGATAAACCAATCGAGGTTAGCTTCAGCGACAAATATGCCGGAAGCTGGTGCGTGGCGATTGCATCGAGTGTGCGCAATGCCTGGCGGGTCTCATGCTCAGCCTGCTCAGCCGAGGTCACGAATTCACCGAGTGCATCAATCGTTGCTGTTGCGCCCAGTGCGGCAAGCCGACGGACAGTTGCAACAGCATCATCGAGCGTGGTACCCGCGATATAGCGCCAGGCGACGCGACGCACGATTGGTTTGGGTATCAGCGGTAATGACCGCGCAATAAACGTATCGAGAAGGCTCATCGGTGGCAATCGGAACAATCATCGGCGCAAAATTAGGCGACGCCCTCACGCACACGTCGTGCAAGCTGTTCTGCAACAATTGCGCGGATATGCTGCTGAAGCTGCTCGATTGGTTCTGCTGCGTCGAGGAGATGAACGCGGTGGGGTTGTTGCTGCGCCAGCGCACGGTAACCAGCACGGACGCGCTCGAAAAATTGTCGGGAAGCGCCTTCCATTCGGTCGGTCGAATCCAGGCTTCGCTCCCCTCGCCGTGCCAGCGCGACTGTAATATCCACATCCAGAACAAAGGTGATCTGCGGCACCACATCCTCGATGGTATAGGCAAGAACACGCTCGACCATTTGAAGATCGAGTCCTCGACCATAGCCTTGGTAGGCGACGGTTGAATCCGCATAGCGATCGCACATGACAATCTCGCCGCACGCCAGCGCGGGACGAATGATTTCCTGGACCAATTGCCGGCGCGCTGCACAGAACAGCAGCAGCTCTGCAACGGGATCAATCTGCTGCTGCGCATCCAGCAGGACCCGGCGTACTGCCTCGGAAAGCCGCGTTGAGCCTGGCTCCCGCAGAATACGCACGCGATGCCCTGCCGATTGCAACCACTGGGCAAGAAGCTCGATGTGCGTTGTCTTTCCTGCGCCGTCTATGCCTTCGAATGTGATGAGCATGCCTGCACTCATACTGATCGTCCATGCAAAAGTACCACAAACTCTCCCCGCACTGGGATTGCAGTGCCAAGCTGTGCGGCTATCTGCTCGAGCGTGCCGCGATAGAACGTTTCGTGCACTTTCGTCAGCTCACGAGCAAGGGTGCAGCGCCGCTCGCCGCCGCAGACCTGGAGCAACTCAGCAATCAAGCGCTCGATCCGGTGGGGCGATTCGTAGAGAATCACCGTATGCTCGATAGCGGCGACACGTTCAAGAAAGGCACGGCGACCTTTTTTATGGGGCGGAAATCCAACAAACGTGAACGCGTGCACGGGCAGTCCGCTGGCGATGAGCGCTGTCAGTGCTGCATTTGCGCCGGGAAGCGGTACAACCCGCACACCACTGGCAATGGCGTCCTGAACGAGCCGATACCCGGGATCACTGACCAGCGGCATGCCTGCCTGGCTACAGAATGCAACTGCCTTTCCCGCTTCAATCGCCTCGATAAGACGCCGGCTTTGGCTCCGCTCATTGTGCTCGTGGCAGGAGACCACAACCGGTGCAGCAATCTGGTACATCGCCAACAGGTGCCGGAGCGATCGCGTGTCCTCAGTAGCGATGATGTCAGCGTGCGCCAATATCCGCAGAGCGCGCAGCGTGATGTCCTCGCGGTTGCCGATCGGAGTCGGGACAAGGTAGAGTGCTGGTTCCAGTGGTGAGTTCTTCACGATTCACGTCGGCGTTGGTGGAAGAACCTCTGCAGCAGTGCACGCGCCTGATCGGCAAGAACACCCCCGCGAACCGACGCACGATGATTGAGCCGCCGATCGCTGGTAATGGTGTAGAGCGTCTCGCATGCTCCTGCTTTCGGATCGTGTGCACCAAAGACAATTCGTTCGATCCGTGCCAGCACAATGGC
Organism: Chlorobiota bacterium; assembly: GCA_037440485.1. GTDB lineage: Bacteria > Bacteroidota > Ignavibacteria > Kapaibacteriales > NICIL-2 > NICIL-2. Next base: position 330 of record JBBIUD010000202.1, on the reverse strand, counting down.
ACCAGCGCACATAGCGCACGGTTCGAGCGTTACGTAGAGCGTGGTGCCATCGCCGAGCCACTTTTCACCGGTCTGTGCGCACGCCTGCCGAATCGCCAGCAGTTCCGCATGGGCGGTGGCATCCCGAAGCTCTTCGGTGCGATTGTGCGTTACTGCTAAAATGGAACCCTCACGGACCAGGACGCACCCTACCGGCACTTCGCCTTTCTGCGCAGCAAGGTCTGCTTGTTCGAGCGCAATGCGCATGAACTGCTCATCGAGACTCGACTGCACGTACTGCCGTAACTGTGGAAGGATAGCCCGATTTGCCTCAAACAGAGGATAGCTTTC
>JBBIUD010000201.1:0-3799 GCA_037440485.1 Chlorobiota bacterium | reverse complement strand
CATTCAACTGTGATACAGCTCTCTGGGCGCAACGGCTGCGCAAGCTTTCAGCAATGCTGATCGAACACCCGCACATCCTGAGCGGAGAGGTCACACTGCAGGCAGACCTTGAACGGCGCTACGTGGTTACCAGTGAAGGTACCGCACTGGTCACAACTCAGCCCCTCTGGCGCATTACGATCGTCGCGCGCTCGAAAGCTGACGATGGCATGCTCTTACCACTGTACCGGACGTACTTAGCACGAAGTCCCCAGACGTTACCATCGTTTGACTCCCTCCAGCGAGACGTCCTGGAGTTAGTGTCGTTACTGGCTCGTCTCAAAACAGCACCGCTGCTAGAGTCGTATGCCGGACCAGCATTGCTATCGGGAGAAGCAGCAGGGGTGTTCTTCCACGAAATTTTTGGTCACCGCGCCGAGGGGCATCGCATCAAGGACCCTACGTCCAGCCAGACGCTCAAACCCTTTGTCGGTAAGCAGCTTTTACCGTCATTTCTTGATGTCGTCTTCGACCCAACGCTTGATCGCTACGCAGGCGTTGAACTCGGCGGTAGCTATGCCTACGACGACGAAGGTATTCCCGCGCAGCGCGTTGTTAGCGTTGAGAGTGGCATCTTCAAAAATTTTCTCATGTGCCGCTCACCCATCGAGGGCTTTCCGTCATCGAATGGTCACGGACGAAAGCAGGCTGGATTTACGCCCGTTGCCCGTCAGTCGAATTTGCTGGTCATAGCACGCCAGAGCGTACCGCTCGACTCACTCAAAGAAATGCTGCGTCAAGCCTGCCGCCGTGAGGGTAAACCGTTCGGGTTGTACTTTGTCGAGATTGCTGGTGGTTTTACGTTCACCTCGCGCAGCATTCCGAATGCATTTACCGTGCAACCGCTGGTTGTGTACAAAGTCTTTGCTGATGGCTCGCCCGATGAGTTGATTCGCGGTGTTGACTTCATCGGAACGCCGCTGGCAACGTTTGCCAATATTGTGGTGTATTCAATGGCATCTGCGGTGCAGAGTCTGGGAATGTACCAGTCTCGGCGTGTTCGCCGGCGCTGCTTGTTTCCAAGATCGAGGTGCAAAAGAAAGCCAAGTCGCAAGCAAAACCTCCGCTACTTCCGCCGCCGCAGTCCACGACAGGAAAGGTGGCGCCGTGAGTGTTCTGCGTTTATTGCTCTTCGGCATCGTCGGTGTTCTGGCGGCGTACGCGCAGCTTCCTCCTTGGACTGCACAGGTTCAGCGAGCACTCCGCGATGAATTGCAACGCTCGATGGACAGCTTAGCGATCGAGGGTCTCAAAAAGCCGTACTACATTGACTACACGCTGCGCTATCGCTGGACAACACAAGCAAAGGTTGCTTTTGGCGCTGTTCTCGATAGCGGACGCAGTCAGACCGCACGCCTGACCGTTGGCATCCGCGTCGGCTCGCCAGAACGAGACAACACAAATTTTTTCGATGCAGCGCTGCTGTTTTTTGGTGGAATGGACCAGGAGGAACCCTACCGCAATCGTCTCATACCGCACGAATTGAACTATGCGTTGCTGCGCCGACAGCTCTGGTTAGCAACCGATGCTGCCTACAAAGCAGCGGTCGAACAATACGCCAAAAAGGAAGCGATCCTGAAAAATCGAGTTCAGCGGGACACCACACCGGATTTTGTTCTGCTACCCCCGCAGTCTTTAGCCGATACCGCCGTAGCGCTGCCGAACCCTCCACTTGGAGCAATCGTCGAGCATCTCAAGCGCATATCTGCAATTGCGCGCAACTATCGGGTGCTCCAGAATGCAACCATAACATTTGAGCATGTGCCGGAGCTGGTCTTTTTCGTCAATAGCGAGGGGCGAACAGCCATCAAGCTTCATCGGCAGGTTGGAATTGAGATCGTTGCGAGCACCCAAGCATCCGACGGTATGCCGCTGGCGCAAACCTATGCCGTCTATGCTCGAACGCTCGATGAACTGCCGACCTGGGATTCGCTGGCACGTGCTATGCAACACGTGGCAGCGAGCTTGACACAACAGGCTACAGCCGTATCACTCGATGAGCCGTATTCGGGACCGGTCCTGTTCCGAGGGCAGGCAGCCGCAGAGCTGTTTGCTCAAGTGTTTGCACCGAATCTTGTGGCACAGCGTCCGACCTTATCCGAGCAAGGTGTGCAGCAGCAGGAACGATTCGGTGCATTCCAAAACAAGATTGGTGCACGGGTAATGGCGGAATTTCTCTCGGTCGAAAGCACACCCAATCGCACGATGATCGGCTCCGTCCCGGCTGCCGGTGCTTATCAGATTGACGACGAAGGTGTGCAGCCTGTACCCTTGGTTCTTGTTCGAAGTGGGTATTTGGAGACGCTGCTCACCTCGCGCACGCCGACGCGACGACTTCGCCAAACAAATGGACGCGCGCGTGGTGGAGGTGCGATGTACGATGTTCTGGTGATTCGCTGTGATGACCGGCGCTACGTTGCGACTGATTCGCAGCTTCTTTCTCGCATGATGAACATTCTCAAGCGCCGGGACCTGCCGTATGGTTACATTGTTAGTGAACTACTCGATCAAAATTTGCACTACACGGCGCTCTACCAACAAACCGGTGGCACATTCCCAAGTGGTGGTGATAATCAAATCCCTGCACTCACCGTCGAGCGTGTCTGGCGGGATGGTCGCCGTGAGCGTGTTCGCGGCATCCTCGTTTCGGCTGGGGGGTATCAACTCTTCCGCGACGTCGTTGCTGTTGGTCGTTCGAGCTACGTCCACAATCTTCTTGCACCCTCGGTGATTTCTCCGTATCAGACGGGCGGAGCGCAGTACGTCATTGCAACGATTGCGACGCCCGATTTGCTCATCGAGGATGTCGAGTTGCGCCCTGTTGAGGACGGCTTCCCGAAGCCGCCAATGCTTCCAAGCCCGATGGCGGAGACTACGTCCGGCGGGAAGAAATGATTGGTTGGTTTTACCACTGCTTGATCTAACGTCATGGCACGCACGATAGCAGTTATTGGCACTGGATATGTTGGACTGGTCTCGGGCGTCTGCTTCGCTGAGCACGGCAATACGGTTTGGTGCGTTGATGTTGACCAGCAAAAATTGGAGCGGCTACGCCAGGGAGAAGCGGTTATCTACGAGCCAGGTTTAGAGCCAATGCTCCAGCGCAATATCCGTGAAAATCGTCTTGTGTTCACCGATGATTTGCGCCAGGCGGTCCGCAATGCCTCGGTGTTGTTTTTGTGTCTGCCGACGCCACCTGGGCAGGATGGTTCTGCTGATGTGCACGCGGTGCTGGAGACTGCCGAGCGTATTGCACAGATCGTTAGCGAGGAAGCAATTGGCGATCTCCGCATTGTTGTCACACGGAGCACTGTACCGGTTGGTACAGCAGAAAAGGTGCGGAGCCTTATCAGCAGAATTGCTCCCAACGCTGATATTCGCGTCGCCAGCAATCCAGAGTTCATGAGCGAAGGCAGTGCCGTCCACGAAACACTCAACCCCGACCGCGTCGTGATCGGAAGCAACGATTCGACGGTTATTGAAGTTCTGCGGGAGCTGTACCGCCCGTTTGTCAACGACTACGATCGTCCATTGCTGGTGATGGACGAGAAAAGTGCGGAGGTGACCAAATACGCTGCCAATGCATTCCTTGCGTTGCGCATTTCATTCATCAATGAGTTGAGTGCGTTTTGCAGTGCCGTTGACGCTGATATCGAGTTGGTTCGGAAAGGGATCGGCAGTGACCCGCGTATTGGACGTCATTATTTGCATGCTGGACTTGGCTTTGGGGGGAGCTGTCTGCCAAAAGACATTCGAGCGC
>JBBIUD010000200.1:0-3804 GCA_037440485.1 Chlorobiota bacterium | reverse complement strand
CTTTCCCGCGCTTCGCTCGATCGGTCGCAAGCCAGCATCACAGCAAGAACTCTCGTCCATTCCATCCACTGCTCCTCGGCACCCCAAAAGAACCGACAGAGTTATGGCGACTCCGCGATCTGATTTTACCTGCCCGATTTTGCACGCGCTCGTTGAGGCGGGCGGCAAAGCTCATGTCCGCGATGTCCTCAAGCGCGTCGGTGAACTTATGAGCGATCGCCTGAAGCCAGATGATCACGAGCTGCTACCCAGCGTTCGGGACGTTCGCTGGAAAAACCGGGCACAGTGGCAACGGTTCGAAATGACGCGCAGGGGTCTGCTCCGCAGCGACTCACCGCATGGTATCTGGGAAATCACCGAGCACGGCATGCACTACTATCAAACAACCTGTCGCGAACAGAAATGAACAACGCCGACCGCATCAGTCGCTACCTGGACGATCCCACTCCCGACAATCTTCGCACACTCTTCGGCGAGGTGCTTGCCTGGCAGCGGAACGCTGGCATTCAATCGGTCTCTGTTGGAAAGCCCCTGCACCGGTCGCTCCAGCTTGAGCGCATCGCGACTGCGGCTGGCATTCGTGTTTTCGCTCTCGAGTGTGAGCACCTTCCAACGCTCGGCGAACGCCGCGCCATACTGAACGCACTCCAGCCACTGGCATACGAACACATCCTCATCTACACAGCAACCGACCCAGCCCAGGTCGCACTGGTCTGGACGAATCTGCGCAACGGGGACAAACAGCATCCAACCACGGAGCTACGGCTACTGCCCTACATTCCAGGGGCACCGGCACGCACCACACTCGAATGTCTGCATCATCTGGTGCTACCGCTCGACACCGAGCTGACGCCAGAGCTTGTGCGGCAGCGCATCACCGATGCGTTCAGCGTCGAAGCAGTAACATCGCGCTTTTTTGCTGACTATCAGCACGTCTTCCAGACACTCCAGCAGATTCTGCACGAGCAAAGCCAGGACATCCGCTGGGCACACGATTACGCACTGCAACTGCTCAACCGGATTGTGTTTCTCTATTTCATCCAGCGCAAGCGTTTCGCCAACAGTCATTACTGGCTCGGAAACGACCCAGCCTTTGTGCGCCACTTTTGGAATGCCTACCGCCAGAGCGGACAGCCCGCCAACACCTTCTTCGATCGCTGGCTCTCGGTCCTGTTTTTTGAAGCATTCACCAGAAAATTCCACAGCGGGCACCGCCACTTTCCCCCGTCTATTCGCGACGCGCTTGCCCAGGCACCGTACCTCAACGGCGGACTCTTTGCGCAAAATCGGCTCGATCTGCAACACCAAGTCACCATCGGCGATGACTTTTTCGAACTGCTCTTCGACCGCTTCAACGGCAGCACACCTGGCTTCCTGGAACGCTACAACTTCACCATCACCGAATCTACACCGCTCGACGTCGAGGTCGCCGTTGACCCCGAAATGATCGGCAAGGTCTATGAAAGCTTGGTCAACATTACCACCGAAGGTATCGCCACCGAGGACCGCCGCGGCGCTGCCGGCATCTTCTATACCCCGCGGGTTGAAATTGACCTCATGTGTCGCCTCAGCCTTGTGGACACACTTGCGAACCATTTGAGCCCGGACACGAAATGGCTGCTCTACGACGCTGTCTTTGCCACCGATCCCGCCGACAAGGACGCCGCCGACTGTGCCCTCGCCGAACATAATCTCTGGACCCGACTCAATGAGGTGCTGCGCAAAATCACCGTCTGCGATCCGGCCTGTGGCAGCGGCTCCTTCCTGGTCGGCATGTTGCTGGTGCTCGATGATCTCCAGGCTCGCGCCAACGCCCAGCTCGGCATCGAAGAGACGCCCTACGAACGCCGCCGCCGCATCATTGGCGAACAGCTCTACGGCGTGGACGTCATGGACTGGGCTGTCCACGTTGCCGAACTCCGACTCTGGCTGCAATTGACCGTTGAAACCAAGCTCGAACAAGCCGAAGCACACCTGCGACCATTGCTGCCCAACCTTTCGTTCAAGGTCCGCTGCGGCGATAGCCTCGTGCAGGAAATCGGCGGCATCAACTTCGGACTGCACCGCCATCACCTCGACATCCCCGTGCACCTCAAGGGACGCATCACCCAACTCAAAGGCAAGAAACTTCGCTTCTACCAGGGCGACACCAGTCTGCACGAAACCGACCTCAAACAGGAAGAGATCGCCATCGTCCGCGACATCCTCCAGCACAAACAACACGCGCTGAGAAACCAGATCGCTACCCTGAACCGCCAGATTGAAAGTGCACCGGACCAAGACGAGCTACCGGGCATGGGTACAGGCAAGCCTAAACAGGAACGCCTCAAACTCCAGCAGCAATGGCGCGCCGAGCGCGACGAAAAACAAGCCGAACTCGACCGCATTCAAGCTGCCCTCAACGCCCTCACCCGCACCCAAACCGTCCCGCTGGTCTGGGACATCGCTTTTGTGGAAATCTTCGAGGGCGATTCGGCTGGTTTCGACATCGTCATCGGCAACCCGCCCTATGTGCGCCAGGAAATGATCGCCCCACCCACACTCGACCCGAAAGACTTCGGCGGCGAAAACTCCGAGCGCTGGAAGGAACAAAAGAAAGCCTACAAAGCCAAGCTCCAAGAGTCCGTCGCCGCTGCCTGGCACAAATTCTTCCAGTACAAACCCGGAAGCGGCACCTTTCGCAAGCTCGACGGCAAAAGCGACCTCTACATCTACTTCTACCTGCACGGGCTATCGCTACTCAACCCACGCGGCAGCTTCTGCTTCATCACCTCCAACTCCTGGCTCGACGTGGGCTACGGCGCGGACTTACAAGAGTTTCTCCTCCGCCATAGCCACGTCAAATTCATCCTCGACAACCAGTGCAAACGCTCTTTTGCCCAGGCTGATGTGAACACCATCATCGCGCTGCTTGGACCGGCCGATGACCGCCACGAACACGGCTTGGACAATATCGCGCGCTTTGTGATGTTCAAAGCCCCCTTCGAGGATGTGGCAAGCGCCGAGACTTTCAAAGCACTCGAAGCCGCCACCAAACGCCAAAGCACCGACCGCTGGCGCGTGAGCGTCCGCACCCAACGCGAACTCCTTGAGGAAAGCCTCGAACGCGACGAGGAGGACGAAACCCCAGCCGGCAAAACGACACGCGGACCGCTCATCAAAACCGCCCGCTACGTGGCGAACAAATGGGGCGGCAAATACCTGCGGGCGCCCGACATCTTCTTCACCATCCTGGAGAAGGGCCAGGGGAAATTGGTGCGCCTAGGCGACATCGCCGAGGTGCGCTTTGGCATCAAAACTGGCGCGAACGAGTTCTTCTATCTCGCCCAGTGGGGCATCGAGGAGGAGTTCTTGAAGCCGGTGATCAAAAGCCCGCGCGAATGCCGCTCGATTGTGATCAAGCCCGAAGACCTGCGCTACAAAATCTTCATGTGCCACACGGACAAAGCCGACCTCAAAGGCACCGCGGCGCTCGAATACATCCGCTGGGGCGAATCCCAAGGCTTCCACCAGCGCCCAACCTGCCGCACTCGGCAACGGTGGTGGAATGTGGGAGCACCCCACCATGAACAAATCGCGTGGGCAATGATACAGGCTGAGTTGCACAACGTGTACTACAATCCTAAATCCGCAGAACTAGATCATAACTTTTTTGAAATTATTCCTAGGAAGGGGAACGAGACTATTTATGCAGCATTATCAGTCTCAACATTGGCTATCCTCTCAAAAGAACTTCTTGCTAGAACATACGGCGGCGGCAGTGGACCGATAAAAAATGAAGGTGTTGACCTTGCTCAGTTTATT
>JBBIUD010000199.1:0-3831 GCA_037440485.1 Chlorobiota bacterium | reverse complement strand
ATTCCTCCTACCTCCATCGTAGCAGGGGCAGAGCCGTGCTATAGTGGTGCTATCGTTCGAACTCGGAGCGGGGAATTGATTGTCTCGCCCTGCGGAGAGCTAGTGCTCTCACCACCAGCTCCAGCGATTGTGACCATGCCCCGTGCTCGAGCAATCCTCAGTACCGCGTCATCGGGCGTTCATCCGCTTGAATTGCTCTACCAGTGCGATGGACTTCAATGGCAGGCATCCTATACAGCGATTCTGACAAACGATCGAACGCTTCAACTTACAGGCTATCTTCATGTTCTCAATTCTACGCATTCGACGTTCCAATGCAATACCCTGCAGGTTGTAGCTGGATCGGTCAATATTCGCCATTCTCCGCGCTATAGGATGGCACCAGGCGCAGCACTGCGGATACAGTCGGCAGAAATGGAGGACGCAGTGTCCCAAGAATCACTCGGCGAATATCACCTCTACACTGTCCCGTTCAGCGCAACAATCCTGCCCAATACAACAACGACGCTCGAGCTTCGACCTACAACAGCACTGCCGTATCTACAACGCTTGGTTGCATACGGTCGCAACTACACAGGTTTTGAACGCGATGAACAAGAACAACAGATTCCGGTAACCGTTGTCGTTGAGGTTACAAATTCAACCAAAGAGCCTCTTCCGGCTGGTTCAGTACGAGTGTGGCAACAAGACAGCCGCGGTGTTCTGCAATTGCTCGGCCAGGACAATATTGCACACACACCACAGGGCGAAAAAATCGAGCTAAGTGTCGGTGAAGCTTTCGACGTCAAAGCGTCCCGTCGCGAGCTTGATTATAAGCGCCTGGCTGAACGCGCGGCGCAGCATACCGTCGAGTATAGCATTCGGAATCGAAAAAACACGGCTGTACGGGTTAGCGTCGTAGAGACTTTTGCCGGTGATTGGGACATTACGTCGAGCACGATACCCTTCGTCAAGCGTTCGTCGCGGCAGGTTGCATTCGACGTTGCAGCACCGGCTGGTGAGGTTGTCACGTTCCGCTACACGGTTCAGCATCGCTGGTAGCTGTCGTGCCCCGCATTCTTGCAATCGAAACCTCGTGCGATGAAACAGCAGCCGCTGTCGTTTCCGATCGTCGTGTGCTGAGCAACGTTATCGCATCGCAGCACATTCATCGGCGGTGGGGGGGAGTTGTACCAGAACTTGCCTCTCGTGCTCACTTGGAGCGCATAAGCGCTGTGACATCAGCCGCGCTCACTGAAGCGCACCTTCATCCTTCTGAACTCGATGCCGTTGCCTGTACCGTGCAGCCGGGGCTGGCTGGTTCCTTGGTTGTAGGGAGTGCCTTTGCAAAGGGGATTGCTGTGCGGTGGCAATTGCCATGTGTTCCGGTGCATCATCTGGAAGGACACTTGCTGTCGGGGTTGTTAGTCGAGCCCGACTTACCACTGCCAGCGGTTGTGTTGGTGGTCAGTGGTGGGCATACGCTTCTTTTTCTGCTCGAACACAACTACAAGTACCGCCTAATCGGCTCAACACGCGATGACGCCGCAGGGGAAGCATTCGACAAGGTTGCAACACTCCTGGGTTTGGGATATCCGGGTGGTCCAGCATTAGAACAGCTCGCTTCCACTGGGCAACCAACGATACCCCTGCCTCGCCCGTTGATCCATGACCCAAGCTTTGAGTTTAGCTTCAGCGGACTCAAGACAGCGGTCCGTCGCATGTTATCCCAATCGCCTTCGGAAGATGAGCAGTTCCGTGCTAATCTGGCGGCATCGGTTCAACAAGCGATCGTTGAGGTGCTCGTAAAGAAAACCATACGAGCTGCCCAGCAGTACAGTGCCTGCAGCGTCGTTATCGCTGGTGGTGTTGCTGCTAATGAATCGCTCCGCCAACAGATGCGGAGTGCTGCAGCCTCGCTCTGCATTCCTGTCATTGTACCGGATCGGGAGTACGTCCTCGATAACGCTGCCATGATTGGATTTGTCGCACATCTCAAGATCGAGCTGTACGGACTATCGTCGTTCCGGCGATTGGATTTTGAAATTGACCCAACCCCATGGCGTATCCACCGCCACGGGGCAGCCAAGAATCATAATCAGGATGCACCGGCACTTTCTTTGTAGAAGTTTGGCAATCCCCGCTCGTCGAGTCGGGCAACGACACGATCACCTGAGACGAAATCACCCGATAGTATCCGCAGCGAGAGAGGATCAGCAATGTAGCGCTGGATAGCTCGCTTGAGTGGACGTGCACCAAACTGCGGATCAAACCCAATCGAACCGAGCCAGTCGGCGACGTCATCGCTCAGCGCAAACTGAATACCAGCGCTCTCGAGTCGTTTGATGAGTGCGTTGACCTGCAACCGAACGATTTGACGTATTTCACTCCGCACCAGCGGTTTGAAAATGATAATCTCGTCTATTCGATTGAGAAATTCCGGGCGGAAGCGCTGGCGCATAATCTCGGCTATTCGCACCCGTGCATCGCGCATAATCTCGTCGCGATTTTCTTCGGTAACTTCGTGCAGACGCTCCAGCAGTACTTCGGTGCCGAGATTCGATGTCATGATGATGATTGTGTTCCGAAAGTTTACTGTTCGCCCTTTGTTGTCGGTGAGCCGACCGTCGTCGAGAACTTGAAGCAAGACGTTGAATACGTCGTTGTGCGCTTTTTCGATTTCATCGAAGAGCACAACCGAATACGGGCGACGGCGAACTGCTTCAGTGAGTTGCCCTCCTTCTTCGTACCCAACATAACCCGGCGGTGCGCCGATCAAGCGCGAGACGGAATGCTTTTCCATGTACTCGCTCATGTCAATTCGCACGATGGCATTTTCATCATCGAAGAGAAATTCTGCCAGAGCTTTTGCCATTTCGGTCTTGCCGACGCCGGTCGTTCCTAAGAAGATGAACGAGCCAATTGGGCGATTCGGATCAGCCAGACCTGCTCGTGCTCGACGGATAGCATTTGCGATCGTTGTGATTGCTTCCTCTTGATCAACGATTCGCTGGTGGAGCCGCTCTTCCATCTTGAGAAGTTTTGTTCGCTCCGATTCCAGCATGCGTTGAACAGGGATTCCTGTCCATTTTGCTACAATTTCGGCGATGTCCTCGGCTTCAACCTCTTCTTTGAGCATCGCACCTTCGGATTGAAGCTGTGCAAGCTGCCCGTTGAGTTGCTCGAGTTCTTTCTGGAGGGAAAGGAGTACACCGTAGCGTAATTCGGCGACACGTCCGTAGTCGCCAACGCGTTCGGCATCGGCAGCATCAAGTTTGACTTGCTCGATCTGCTCTTTGATGTCACGGATACGACTGATGAGCGCTTTTTCCTCTTGCCACCGTGCTTTGAGTCGCGAGTATTCCTCGCGCAATTGAGCAAGTTCTCGCTCGATGTCGTCGAGCCGTCGGCGTGTAGCTTGGGTCGGGTCTGTCATTGTCTTCTCAGCAAATGTTTGACGGGCTGACAAGACGAACCATGCACTGCATTATGTTTTTGTGCGTCGGTGTACTCAATATTTTTGTGCACATTTTGTGCACAGTGTTGTTCAACGACTTACACCTACCATCGTCCCATGGTTTTCGATCCGCCATTGCGATTGCTGACAATCGCGCTGGTGAGCTACCTGGTTGGTTCGTTTCCGACAGCAGTTGTCGTGAGCCGATTATTCTTCGGCTTTGATATTCGCACCCGTGGCAGTGGCAATATGGGCAGTACTAATGCCTTTCGCGTGCTGGGGTGGAAGTGGGGCATCGTCGTTCAGATCGTTGATGTGCTCAAGGGTGTGTTCGCTGTTACTGTCGTTGCGCATATGATGGTCGGGCAGATGTTGCCCTTTACCAACTACACGCC
>JBBIUD010000198.1:0-3853 GCA_037440485.1 Chlorobiota bacterium | reverse complement strand
ACCACCGATGGCAATTGCTGCCAGCGTTTCGAAGCTCTGCAGCCACCCCGACATCACACCATGCACCGTTGCCGCACTCATCGAACCCAGCCATGCCAGATCAATCCAGAAGACCGGACGCGTCTGGATATCGCGCTGGAGCAAGCGTAAGCAGTAGGTCCGCGGGATCGTGACAAGGCAGAAGATCGCCTCCACCAAAACCACACGAGCAAAGCGAGGCTCACCGAACACCGCGCTCAGTAATGGCTCGGTTACCGTCAATGCTGCCAGTGCTCCCGCTATAGTCGTCGCGTAGAGGACGGCTGCTGTACTATCGAGCGCTGGACGGCTGCTACGCTCTGCACCAAATTGAACAACACCCTGAAGAACCAGTCCATCAGCCAGCACAAATATCCACGTTTGAATGCTGACCATCAAGGCATAGAGCCCGTATTCTGCTGGAGCGAGTGCCCGAATTTGGAGCAGCGCAACACCACCATAGAGCACAAAAAGGATTTTATCTGCCGCAATCCAGGAGAGCTTCCGCAGGTGATCTTGTATCCGCGGCATGTGTCAGCAAGTCATGGACAAATATCGCAAAGTTAGTGCGCCATCTACCAGCACCGATTCCCGGTCATGCGGATCGTCATGCAGGGCAGACCGTATCCCAGGACCAGCGACACTCTATTACAGGGCATACACCTGCGTTCACTCTCATGATAGTGGAGGATTCGAGTGTGTTTTCTTCGCTGTGCGGACACGTTGCCAATCACGCCAGAGCAAGTAGATCGCAGGGATCACCACCAGGGTCAATGCCGTCGAGGTAATCATTCCGCCAACCATCGGGGCAGCAATTCGCTTCATCACATCCGCACCAGTTCCCTGACTCCAGAGAATTGGCGCTAGGCCGGCAATGATCGCCACAACCGTCATCATTTTGGGTCGGAGACGTTCGACTGCACCCTCGCGCACCGCCATCGCGATGTCGGCGCGTCCGCGTATTGCACCTGCACGCAAACGCTGCTGATACGCCTGGTCCAGATAGAGGAGCATAACGACTCCCGTCTCTGCAGCCACCCCTGCCAGCGCAATAAATCCCACCCACACAGCAACGCTGGTATGGTAGTCGGCCACCCAAAGGTACCATATACCACCGATCAGCGCGAAGGGAACCGAAAGCATCACGATGAGAGATTCCGTGACACTTCGAAAGTTTAGGTACAGCAGCAGAAAAATAATTCCGAGCGTCACCGGAACAACAAGCCGCAATGTCTGCGCTACTCGTTCCATGAACTCGTATTGCCCACTCCAGCTCATGCTGTAGCCTGGTGGCAACGCAAGCTGCGATTCTACCCATTGCCGAGCCTCACGTACGTAGCCACCGACGTCGCGATCGGCAATATCCACATACACTGTCGTCATTGGGAAGGCGTTCTCCGTTTTGATAGCCATTGGTCCCTGCCGCACCTGGATCGAGGCAACCTGTCCAAGGGGAATTTGTGGGACAACTGTTTCTGCCGGCTGGGTACCTGTGTCCTGCATCGCATCGCCCGTGGGCATGGCTGTCATTCCACCCACGGGAATCAGCACTTGCCGGAGTTGTTCGACGTCGTCGCGGCGCTCGCGGGGATACCGCACGTTCACAACGTAGCGTTCTCGTCCTTCGACCGTCACCGCAGCATCCATTCCGCCGACAGTTGCCATGATCGTCTGATGAATATCGCCCACCGTCAGGCCATACCGAGCGGCTGCGACACGGTCAACAAGGATGTCCACATAATAACCAGATACACCCCGTTCGGCAAAGGCACTCCGCGTCCCCGGAACCTGCCGTATCAAGCGTTCAACGCGCTCGCCGAGCACTTGCAAGGTGTCCTGGTCAGGGCCAAAAATCTTAATGCCCACCGCAGTACGGACGCCCGTGGCGAGCATATCAATACGCCCCTTGATGGGCATGGTCCAGGCGTTACTGACCCCTGGCAGTTGGACAGCAGCATCCATCTCGGCAATCAAACGATCGTAGGTCATGCCTGGACGCCACTGGTCTGTCGGCTTGAGAACGATCGTTGTCTCGAACATATCCAGTGGTGCAGGATCGGTTGCAGTTTGCGCGCGCCCTGTTTTCCCCAGCACCGACGCAACCTCTGGGAACGACGCTAAGACACTGTCCTGATACCGCATGATCTGCCGTGCTTGTGCAATCGAGACTCCCGGCACCGTCGTTGGCATAAACAACACAGAGCCCTCCTGCAGAGGTGGCATAAACTCACTCCCCAACGAACGCCACGGAATGATCGTGACCACCAGAAGAACCGCCGCCACTGTGATGATTACCCATGGCCACTGGAGCGTGAAGTTGATAATGGGCGCATATAGCCTCTGGAGCAAGCGATTGATGGGGTTTTTCGATTCCGGCCGGATACGTCCGGTGATGAAATAGCCCATCAGCACTGGGACCAACGTAACAGAGAGCAGCGCTGCTCCTGCCATTGCGAACGTCTTCGTGTATGCCAATGGCTTGAAGAGTCGCCCCTCCTGTTGCTCGAGGGTAAAAATGGGAAGAAAGCTGAACGTGATGATCAGCAGGGAGAAAAACAACGCTGGTCCGACTTGCTTAGTACTTTCCCACACGATATCCCACCGCGATGCATTCGTCTGTTCTCGCTCCAAATGCTTGTGCATGTTCTCAATCATCACGATTGCAGCATCCACCATTGCCCCGATGGCAATCGCAATACCGCCCAAGCTCATGATGTTCGCGTTTACTCCGATCCATCGCATTACGATGAACGAAATCAGGATACCCAATGGTAGCGTCACGATTGCTACGAGCGCCGAACGGGCATGCAGAAGGAAGACAATCGTAACCAACGCAACAACGAGCGACTCTTCGATGAGCTTGTCCCGGAGCGTAGCAATCGCCCGCTGGATGAGGTCGCTGCGATCATAGGCAGTGCGGATTCGTACCCCCGGAGGGAGCCCGCCCTCAATGTGGCGGAGGCGTTCTTTGACTGCTTCAATGGTCGAGAGTGCGTCGGATCCAAAACGCATGACCACAATACCCGCAACCGCTTCGCCCCTTCCGTTCCAGTCGGCTGCACCGCGACGTGGCGCCGGACCGATTTGAACGGTTGCGACATCTCGAATGCGTATCGGAGTGCCGTCTGCAGTTGCCCCAACAGCTACCGCCTCGATATCCTCGACACCCTGTAAGTACCCCAATCCACGGATCATATACTCACGTCCGCCCATCTCGAGCACGCGCGCACCAATATCAGCGTTGTGCGTCGCAAGTGCACGCACTACCTGGGTCACCGGAATGTTGAATGCTCGCAACTGCTCTGGGTTGACTTCCACCTGATATTGCTTGACAAAACCACCCAAACTTGCAACCTCAGACACGCCTGGGACAGCCGTCAGTTGGTACCGAATATACCAGTCCTGAAGCGTGCGCAACTGTGCCAAGTTGAGACTATCGGACTCGAGAATGTATTCGAAAACCCAACCCACTCCGGTAGCATCGGGTCCGAGGCTCGGTTCTACTCCTTGTGGCAGTCGTCGCTGGATGCCGTTGAGATACTCCAGCACCCGTGAGCGTGCCCAATACAGATCAGTGCCATCTTCAAAGATCACGTACACCAAACTTAGACCGAAGAACGAGTAGCCTCTCACCACACGAGCTCCGGGGACTTTGAGCATTTCTGAAGCAATTGGATAGGTAACCTGATCCTCGACGATTTGGGGGGCTTGCTCGGCAAAATCCGTTTGGATGATAACCTGAACATCCGACAGATCAGGGATCGCATCCAGTGGAATGGTCCTCATTGCCCATACTCCCCAGCCAATCACGCCAGCAGTGCCCAACAGGACCAGA
>JBBIUD010000197.1:0-3869 GCA_037440485.1 Chlorobiota bacterium | reverse complement strand
CCCTGAATCGGTGCCGGCATCGGTTATCGAGCCGCTGGCAAGCCAAGAACCATGGCACGGATTGTATCAACGCTGGTACAAGTCCACGTAGCCCGTTTTATCGAGAGCCGCTGGGAGCATCTGCTGCTACGCCGCTCGCTTGAGGACACGCGCTACCCCGGACTGTGGCAATGCATCACCGGACACATCCACCAAGACGAAACGGCATTCGGTGCGGCGCAGCGGGAACTCACCGAAGAAATCGGCGTGGCAGCTCTGCAGTGGTGGTCACTGCCTATTACGGGCACATACTACGACCGGGAAACCGATACACTCTCGCTGACAATCGCCTTTGGAGCAGTTATCGCACCAACGGCAATACTTCGACTCAGTGAACACTGCGACTATCGCTGGCTGTGCTGCGCTGAAGCTCGACGCATCGTGCCTATTCCCGCGCAGCAAGACGGTATCGCAATGCTGGAGCGTTTCTTGGCTGACTCTGCCCACCGTACCGCGATAGAGCAGCTCTATCGCTTGCAGTAGCGTTGAGCGCCGTTTGTATATTCGCAACCCGTTCCCTGCGGTACCGGGAGCGGTCAGTCTTCACAATCGCCACAACGTCCATGAGCGAACACGAACACCGTCCTGATGCAGCATCCGCTGCTGAACAAACCGATGCTGCGCAGCAGACTCATCCCGACCAGATGCCCCAACCATCAACGGAGGCTGCACCACTGCCACAAGCAGCAGAGCCTGCTGCTGCATTTGCTGATGCCTCTCCGGAGACTGCATCGAACAGTGAAGCAGCGACAAACCAAATACCGACCGATGCACGGGACACCACTGCAATCAATCCAACAGCAGAGCCACAGCCCTTCGAAAAAATCGAGCTACCACCAACAGAAGAAAAACCGGCACCCGTTGTGGTTACCGATGAATTGTTGACTCGTCTGCAGGGTATCATGGAACGGGGGGAAACAATCACCGTCCATGTTGCCCAGCGCATTCGTGGTGGCTTGCGTGTGACTTACGAAGGCATCAAAATGTTTTTGCCGTCGTCTCAGTTTTTCCTCAAGAAAAGTCCCACAAACGAGGAACTGCAAGCTGTCGTTGGGAGTGATATACCGGTTCACATCGCAGAGATTGTCAAAGATGAAGCCGGGCGGATCTCGTTCATTGTGACACGGCGCCCACTCCTGCGGCAACAGTTCTATAGCAGCATTGCTGTTGGCGACATCGTCGAGGGCACCGTTACCTCCGTGCAAAGCTTTGGGCTGTTTGTGGACATTGGCGGTTTTGATGGCTTGGTGCATATCTCGCGGGTATCGCACCAGCCACCGTCTGATCTGTCGAGCGCGTTCAAGCGTGGCGATCGGGTGCGCGCCCAAATTGTCGAGATTGACCCAGAGCACGATAAAATTTCGCTGAGCATGAAAGCGCTCGAGCCATCGCCGTGGCAGACTGTCGCGGAGCGTTATCGCATTGGCGAGCACTACCGTGGTGTTGTGCGGCGATTGGTGCCCTTTGGTGCGTTCGTCGAGCTGGAACATGGCATCGAAGGACTTCTTCGGCTCGGCGAACTGTCCTGGACACGGCGCATCTCTGATCCGCGCGAGGTTCTCCAGGAGGGGCAAGAGGTGGAAGTCATCGTCATCGAGGTCAAGCCCGAGCGCGAGCAAATTGACCTGTCGCTTCGCCGCACATCGGACAATCCCTGGCCAGGATTTGTGAGCAAATATCCGCGTGGCTTCCACACAACCGGTGTTGTGCGAAAAGTGAGCGGACCGGGTGTCCTGCTGACCATCGGTGGTGAAGTAGATGCCTTTATGCCGCGGTCGCATATGCGCTCGGTTCTCAAAGGCAAACGGATTCCCTACAGTCCTGGCGACATCGTCGCGGTGACGGTTGTTGAGGTTGATCCAGACAATGAATCCTTCATCGTCGAGCCGCGAGTCGAACCAGAAGATGAGCTCTTCGGTCCCCCGCGGGAGGGTTCTGCTGCGACGCCACCGAAGCCGCGCGAGCATCGCACGGGTAATCCAAACAGGATTACGCTTGGTGAATTGCTCAGCGATGAAGAGCGCCAGCGCCTCTTCGGTAGCTCTCAGTAAGCGACGCTCTGTTTTCGATGCGGTACCTGTGGCTGATAGCGTGGTGCGGAATCCTCACAAGCGCCCGTGCGCAGCAGGTGCAGCCACCACTGAATCCGCCAGAGCGATCGCCGGCATCGGTTCTGCAAGAACGACCCTATCAGGCGGTGCGTCCGGATAGCCTGCCGGGCGGAAAAGCAGGCGTGTTTTCACCCGAACAAGATACACTCTACCTGCGTGCACTGCGATTGGAGCTGCCGCCATCGGTCCGTTTAGCACTGGATGTCCAGCGTATCCTCAGTGATTTCGAGATAGTTCGCCGCCGCTCCGAGTTAGAATCCCCCTGGCAAGCGGCGCTCCGCAACATGACACTCTCGGAGCGTATTCTCCAGCCCGATCCTCGCGAGGTTGTCCAGCGACAGATCGCTATTACCAGCGCAACAGCGATGCCCATCTGGCGTGCAGGGCAAAGTGGTGCTGTTAGTATTCCGATGAGCAGCATTGGCTCGTTTTTAGGACTCAGCGAAGATGTCTCGCCGCGTATGAGCTATCGCGTGCAGCAAACAGCGCGCGTGCAAGCAGTGGTGTACTCAACAACGGCGCTTATCATCCGGCGGCTACTCGATCAAGAGCAGCGTCCGGGTGTGTACGACATCGAATGGGATGGACGCGACGATAAAGGTCGGCTGATGCCTGCCGGCGACTACGTCCTGGAGGTGCGCATCGGCGATCGTGAACTACACCGAAAACGCATCGTCGTGCAAGAGCGCTAACCAGATCGAAGGCTTCTGCTGATGGCTACAGTCGTTATTGCCGGGGCTACCGGCTTTCTTGGGCGGACACTGGTGCAGACCCTGCGCCAGCATGGCGATCGAGTGGTGGCAGTTGTGCGGAACACCGCTCGCGCTCGACAACGTCTTGGCAGCAGTGCTGAACTTGCTTGCTGGGATGATCGCCTGGCGACGGTGGTTGCTGGTGCCGACGCCGTGGTGAATTTCAGCGGTGAAAACATAGCTGGTGGTCGCTGGACTCAGCGGAGGAAAGCTATTCTCCGATCAAGTCGGCTTGAACCAACGCAGCGGCTTGTCGAGGCGATTGCTTCGGCAGAACCAGCCCCACGCGTGCTCATCAATGCCTCTGCCATTGGATACTACGGCAACCGCGGCGATGAGCAGCTCACCGAGGATTCCCCGAAAGGTATCGGTTTCCTTTCGGACCTTTGCGCAGAGTGGGAGGAGGCGGCTCGCCAGGCTGAGCCATTCTGCCGTGTTGTTCGGTTGCGCATCGGGGTGGTGCTTGGTCCGGGCGGAGGAATTCTTAGCAGGCTGACACCAATCGTATCAACCGTTGGTGCGATCATTCCGGGCAGTGGTCGGCAGTGGCTCTCGTGGATTGCGCTTGATGATGTGATGCGAGTTATTGAGTGGATCATTGAGCGCGACTCAATCACAGGTGCTCTCAATATCGTTGCACCGCAGCCCGTAACCATGGAAACATTTATGCGGACGCTGGCACGGCGGTATCATCGCCCGGTCTATGGTCGGGTACCAGAATCGGTCTTGCGACTGGGTCTTGGTGAAATGGCATGCACGCTGACCGACAGCATGCGTGTACAACCGGCGCGGTTACTCTCTGGTGGCTTCGAATTCAAGCATACCGACCTGCCGTCAGCTCTGGAGCATTAGCCAGGTCGGTGTTCGGCAACGATTTTTCCATCTGCCATTGTAAGAATGCGATCGCTACGGTCGGCAACTTCGGGGTCGTGCGTAACGATGATGACAGTTTGCCCCATAGCGTGGC
>JBBIUD010000196.1:0-3883 GCA_037440485.1 Chlorobiota bacterium | reverse complement strand
ATAAGCAGCGGTGTGTACGTGGTGCGGTATCGCGTTGGCGATGTGTGGCACAGTCGCCTGGTGTGGGTGATGCGGTAGTGACAGCAATGCCAACCCTTGGAGGAGGTGCAGAAAAAAATCATTTGGTTGTTACCGTTACAGTGATTATTTTCGGGATGAAGGTAAGCAGAGGTGAAGCGATGCATACACACCGACAACCGATGGGACATGCGGTACAGCCCAGCGGGAGCGTCTGGGGAAGGGGAGTATTTGCGATGCAGAAGTTGACACACACACACACACACAGATTCACTGGAGTGGCAGGCATGGTTGGAGCGCCCGCCGCCGCACAGGATGGAGGTTGACCATCAACCATAAAGGGATGGAGGCAGAATCGCACACACTTGTGAATGTTTCACAATTTGTCAATCTGATCATGAAAGAAATACTGCTCCTGGCAACCCTGCTGCTGATTGTGTTTGGCGTACCAGCAGCGGGGCAGGGCTTGTGTGTTGGCCCTGGGTGTACTCAAATTCGGTTTGATACGAAATTCGAAACGCAGGTTTGCTTTACTGTCCAACGTTCATGATCGCCCGATGATACAGTCACCTGCTGTGCAGAGGTGTCATTGCAACCATTTCGCTGCGAAGACAATCCGCAGCTTTCAGGCTATCGGATTGTGCGGATTTGTCATTTGTTTACCTGTGCCTGCCCTGCCCTTCACCGTGGCAGTGGACGATGATAAATCTGCTGATGTACGTGCGTCGGCGGGTATGGGAGCTGAATCCGAACAACTATCCACGCGATGCATCGAACACACTGCGCGTGGTCCACGCTCAGTGCTGGTACGCGGACGGCAGCAACTGCTTCTACCCCTGTGGTGATACAGATCCCTGCTGTTACGTGGAAGGCGGTACAACTTATCAGGGAATATCACAGACATCCGACGGAGGTGCACCGATTACGTGCCCCACTCAGTACAATGGCATGTATTACTGTCAACAAGTTTGTCAATAATGGAGGGAAATGCGATGAAAACAGTCTTTGTGTTTCTTGTTGCCAGTGTGCTTGTGATGTGCACGCCTCGGTACGCAATCTGGCTGGGCGATGCTTCCGGTCGGTGGTGGTATAGCACGAATGCAGGACAGACGTGGACGTTGATTCGAGGTAGTGGAGCAAATGCACCAGTATCACCAACGGTGAGCGTACTGGTTGTCAGTCAATATCGGCAATCGCTGACAGTGGCATCAGCAAGTGCGGTGACCATCACGGTGCACGATCTGAGCGGTCGGATGATGAGTAGTCAGGTGCAGCAGTTGACCTCTCCGGGCACGCACGACGTGGTTGTCGAGACAGCAGGGATACCTGCTGGCATCTACATGCTAACTGCGACGAGTGCCTCAGGAACGGTATTGAGTCGGTCGTTGATTCACATTGTACATTAGCGGAGGGCAGTCATGAAATGGATAATTGGATTGTTGTTGAACTTGACAGTGGTGCTGTGGGCACAGTGCCCGCCACCACCGAATCCGGTTCCTCCATGTGATACAAGCTGCTTCAGGTGTGATACTACTACAGCCCCCAAGGGACTGAATTGCGAGGCTTGGTCACGTTACTACATTCAGTTGACGACAGGATGGCTGCCTGGTCAGAGGCAATGCTTGTATCTGGTTAGTGTCCGAGTGCGCCGCTGTTCTTCCCCATTTATACCTTGTGATTCACTGGTGAATTCTCGGTGCGAGGTTCTGATTGATTGGATCTTGCCGCAAGAGGGTACGTGCTTACCGCCTTGTGGACTCCCGGTCACAGACGCGGAACTACAGGCGACGCTGCAGCAGATCGAGATGTCGGTCGTACGATACTTCCTGCCCATGGAGTGTCGTCCGAATGCATCGCGGCGATACGTGTGGACAATTCGGCCTTCGTGTTGGCGAAGCACGAATCAGTATCCACCTGATCTTGGACCATTTGGAGGCGTTGGACAAAGCCCAGATTGGTATCTTGTGCCCTGTACCTACCAAGCGTGTTGTGCCAGCCAATACGAGGTGCTCAGACTGCCGGATGGTCGTGTGTGCATGAGGATTGTCTGCGGTCCGACGCAAGGCATTCCAGGCATTTGCTGCCAGGATATTCCCGGTGCAGGCGGTTGCTTGGATGCGTGCCCACCGTGCGGTGGTCCATGATGAGATAGTCGGGTGGGTGGCGTTTTTTTGTTTCACAATAGAATATGGATAGTCATGAGACCGGTTGCACTGATTGTTGTCGTCTGTTGTGCCGTGTATGCACAGCGGACTATTGAGGAGACGAGGGTGTGGATCCATCAGGTATTCGTTGGTCCAGATCGTCACCATCGAATCGTGACAATGCATTTCGAGGGTGATAGTATTCCCCGCATCAAAGTATCGCCGTTCCCGGCTGGTGATACGATGGCTGTTATGAGTAATGGATTCTGGGCAGCAGAAAAAGGCCGGGACATTGTGCCAACCTGCATCAGTGATTCGCAGGGGCTACTGTTTTATGTTGGTGGAGTTACCCCGCAGGAAGAGTTTAGACAGACGGCTGCTGGTCACCATATATTTGTGTTTAGCTATAACCATACCGTCATTGGTGGATTCCGTCCAGAAAGTGCTCTTGCAGGAGGACACCGTCCTCAGTCTTTGGTTGTTGTCCCGAATCCTGCCGATAAGGATGAGTATTATATCTTTACCACCGGTATGTTGTCCTATAACCTTGAGGATCGGCTACGGGGTTTATGGTACACGCGCATACGGATTGGGAAGAACTACCGGAAGCGTCAGAACGATCAGGATATTCAATTTATAGAGAAAAATGTTCAGCTACGCCGCGATAATGCTAATGGGGTCGCTGCGGTAAGCGATTGCAGTGGAGAAGGATATTGGGTAACGGTTGTTGCGGGAACGCCAGCCAAATTGTACGCGTACCATGTGACCCGTCGCGGTGTTGATCCCACGCCTGTTATCAGTGATTTTGGAGCAAGGTATGGGATTGCTGCAGAGGAGTTATCAGCATACACACAGATGCTCTATTCACCGGATGGTCGAAAAGTATTGATCTGGATTTGGAGGGAAATTTTATTTCCCGGACGTGGTTTACCAGAGGGTAGTGAACAGGTAGGTATATATTATTGTGGATTCGATAGTAGAACTGGTCGAATCGTCCGAGTACGTCCATTGTATTCGTACATCGTCGGTGACAATAATCCTGCTGGTGTTTATTATATACCACCACAATGGTTCAGTAAAAATAGTCGCTACCTTTACTGGGTTGACACACTAGGGTTAAGTAATATCCTCACTCAGGACACAGCAACGTTATTGCTGCGCCGGTATCATAGCGATTCGTTGCTTATGTACTCAGAGTACATACCAACACATATTCCTATCAAAGGTACGATGCACGGTGCGCTACCTCGCCAAGTATTGATGTATCTTGATGTACTTGGATGGATTGGGGGGGGATGGACCTTCAGTACCAATCCTTTATACGGACCTGATGAACTTATGTACTTAAGAATTGGTTGGAGATATCAGGGCGAACAAAACAACTATGGCGGCTGGTTATGCCTCGATGACTCAGAACAAGGCGAAGCAATATACCGATTGTTATTGATGGATTCGCTGTATGCCCATACACCTATGGTGGCACGTGCTCTAACTCCTCCTCCCAACTACATTACCAGTGTTTTTGCGCCGGGGTATCCGGAGAGTGTGGCGACGTGTGCATTGCCGCAGGTGGAACTATCGCCGGTCCAGGTATGTGCTGGTGAGTGTTACCAGTGGCGACCGACGCAAGTACGTTTTACACCGACCGAGTACCGGTGGCAGTTTGAAGGTGGAGAGCCGGCAGCGTACACGGGAGCGGAGCCACCGCCGGTGTGTTACCG
>JBBIUD010000195.1:0-3907 GCA_037440485.1 Chlorobiota bacterium | reverse complement strand
CGTTTGCGCAGTGGCAACAAGCGGGAGCAATCCAATCCACCACCACCTCATCGCTGCTGTACCAACGAGACCAGTTCGCTGACAAGTGGAGGAACATCGTCGGCAGTGATCACCACTGTTGCAGTGCCGTCGCTTATGGCAATACGTCCATCGAGCATCCGAGTGCACTGCACTGCTTTTGTCCTGGGTGTCGTGCGAGACGATTTGCGGTGGGGGCTTTTTTCGGTTCTTTCGGCAGTGTAGCCTTCGTCCACACCGGTTGCATGTTCAGCTTCGGAGCGCGCAAGACTATCACACCGTTCGTTGAGGGGATCGCCGTTGTGTCCTTTTGTCCACTCGACGCGGACAGTGCGCTGGTCAAGCTCTTCTAACAGGGGTTCCCAGAGGTCAATATTTTCGGTTCGATCACCGGAGCTGAGCCGCCATCCTTTTTGTCGCCAGCGTGCAGCCCAACCTTTGCCAATTGCGTCAGCAAGATACCGTGAATCCGTACACAGCAACACGTGGACATCCTTGCCACGGGGAAGACGCCGAAGCGCTTCCAGCGCAGCACGGATTTCCATGCGGTTATTTGTTGTCAGCGTTGCGCTGCCGCTGAGCGTTTGCTCATTGCCGTCGGGAGAGCGAATAATCGCTGCCCACCCGCCGGGACCAGGATTGCCCAGGCATGCACCGTCGGTGTACACAAGGAATTGGGTTTTCTTTGCCAATGTCAGTCGGAAATTATTTTCTTGATTGCGAAGCTAACGGTTTCGATTGCATCCGAGCGGGGCAAGCCAGTGTAGCGATACACCAGACGTCCAGCAGCACTGACGACGAGCACCGTCGGTAGGTTTTCCGCGCAACGGTACGTGCGGAAGAATTCACCGTCCCAATCGAGCAGCAGCGGTGCTTGGGTGGCGCGGTCGCGAATGCGGCTGCGGACAAACCACCGCAAGAACGAAGGAACCCCATCGAGATTAGAGCAGCCAAGGATGAGCACGGAATCTTTGAAGCGTTGCCCAAGCTGTTGCCCCCATTCTGCTGCTGCTTCCGAGCCGCGGTAATCGGCAACAATGCAGACATACGGCTTACCACGCAGTGCTACCGACGACCAGGTCTTCCCCCACTGATCGTCGAGCCGGAATACGACGGCCGTATCCGTGCTTGCCGCTACCATCATCGGCACTACACACAGTGCCGCAATAACAACCACCATTGCGTTAGACTGTCAGAGTATGCTGACGCCGTTTTGCTGCGTCATTGAGGAATGCAGCCAGGCCTGTATCAGTCAGCGGATGCTGGAGCGATTGCATCAGCACTTTGTAGGGCACAGTTGCGATGTGTGCACCCGCCCGCGCTGCTTCGACAATATGCATCGGATGGCGTACCGATGCAGCAATAATCTCGGCTTCGATGCCCTGGACATCCCAAATCTCGGTCACCTGGCGAAGTACGCCAATTCCATCGGCACCGATGTCGTCGAGCCGTCCAAGGAAGATGCTGACATACGTCGCACCCGCATTAGCTGCTGCCAGTGCCTGTGTCGGCGAGAAGACCAATGTCACGTTCGTTGGAATTTCACGCCGACTCAGTTCACGCACAGCGGCAAGCCCAGCCGGGATCATCGGGATTTTGATTGTTGCCTCCGGCAGCCACGAGAGAATCTCTTCTGCTTCAGCGATCATGCCGTTGGTATCGGTCGAGACAACCTCCACCGATATATGCCCACCGACAATGTCGTGGATCTCAGCGATAATTTTTTCGACGGGCTTTGTGGGGTCTTCTTTCGCCAGAAGACTTGGATTTGTTGTGACACCGGAGATGATGCCCAGCTCCGCGGCGGTACGAATTTCCGCCACGTTTGCAGAATCAACAAACAGTTGCATGGCACGTGTGATGAACTATCCAACCTGGTGGCAAAATTACTGCCCTGTCCAAAGGACAGGCATACGCGCAATCATCGTCGAACTCCGCACAAGCAGCCAATAGACTCCTGCCGAAATGCCGCTCAAATCAACATCGAGCGCGGTACCCTGCTGCCGCACATGTAGGATGCACTGCCCACCAGTTGTGTATAGCAAGCCATGCCAGTCATCCTGGCTACCCAAAAGAACGTGCAGAGTGCTTCCTTCGAGCTGCATACTCATTGTTGCGACCGTATCACTGCTGCTGCGAACAATAACACCGCAGGAGCTTTCGGCTACGTACGACGACGCATACACTCGGAGTTCAACCGGCATCGTGCGCGCAAAACAGCCAACACGGAGTTCCACCGTATCGCGGTAAATGTTGGAATGCGTAGCATTGTAGAACGGCATCAAGGCACAGACAGGAACACGCACTCGTTGCCCTGGCGCTAGCACTAGCGGTAAGTATGCCGGTGGTACCGAGAGCTGAACACCATTGCTCACCAAACGGTCGAATGTTTTCGGATAGCGACCGTAGTTGTACAGCTCCACTGTATCGCAGAAGAATTGATTGCTTTTGCCGGTCATCGTTGCGCGTGGATCGAGCGAATCACGGTTGGCAATTGTAACCGTATGCCCAATGAACGCACCCTCGATTGTTTGCGTGTTACCGACAGAATCAGCCACTTCGATCGCATACCATGCATCCTGCTGCCAATTGCGCTGCGCAACTCGAATTGTTTGTTCTTCTGCGCTTGAAAGGTCTTGCTCGGGCGATGATGAAATCGTGATTGTAACATTGAACGAGTCAAGCACAGCAATCCAAGCAATGCCAGTTTGCGTATAGCCGTGCTCTTCAACGGTCAGAATATCAACCGGTGGGCATGGCTGTTCGGCACGTTGAATGCGGGGTGGGAGCGTATCATAAATGAACTCGACGGTGAAGATCGCTGCGGCATACCGTCCGCAGGGAGTTTCCAGCCAGAGTGTATCGGTCAACTTTGTTGTCTGGATAGAACGAAAGCACACGTGCATTACGACGGAGTCACCAGGGAGCACCGTCAACGGCAGTTGTCTTTCGGTTTGCAGAACGCCGACCCGCGCCGACGCACCCAGGATCGTTTGCGCAAAGCGCCCCACGTTGAATATCGGCACACGGAAGCACGAGCTACGCTGGGTTGCACTGCGGTAGGTGTATGTCATTGGAAATCGTCTGATGCCGCCGTTTTGATCGAGTATCCGCAGCGTCATTCCAGGAATAGGTATCCGTGCCTTCGTGATGAACTGTTCAGCATCTTGTGCGATGAGCGTGATCAATCCATCCTCGAATAAATCACGCAGCCAAATAAAGACTTCCACCGAATCTTCTGGCAATAGTGTTTGGCGAACAATTTGCCAGCGTACGTTTTCGCTGGAATCCTCAACAACGCGGACAACATCAATGCGGCTATCGCTGGGCAGTGTATCATAGACCACCAGCCGATACGGTGAACATGGCGATAGCGACGATAGTTTGGGTGGCTCAAAATCATAGCGCCGAAAACTCATTCCTCCGATATAGCCGTACGAGTCAGCATAGCCGTAGCCATAGACATAAATGCCAATCGGTGCTGTTGCCTCTGCGGTATGCACGCCCGGGCCGAGTCGAACTGTTGTGTAAACGTAATCGCTTTTGGGAATTGGATAAAATTGCTGGGTGACTGGGCGTCCATCTACCCGCACCGATGCCCGTGCCGTATCATGACAAACGATAGTCACAAAGTGATACCGATACACTTCCGTCAGCGTCATGCCGCTGGGTGTGTACTGGTACGAAAGCGGGCATGCAAAGCGATAGCTCGATAAGAACTGCTCCACAGGCGGAATAATCATCATAAACGGATCGCCCAGGAGCAGGTCATCTATTCCAACAGGTGTCGAAGTACGCTGAAACTGGGCAACCAGGATAGGACGGTTTGCATGAATGACGTGCGGCTGAAGAAGATCGCCTTCGTAGAATTGTCCCGCGTTGAGGGTCA
>JBBIUD010000194.1:0-3944 GCA_037440485.1 Chlorobiota bacterium | reverse complement strand
CGATTGTTGGCAACCTTAGGTGCACACGTTGAGCTTGATCCGGCTGGCGAGCTATTTGTTGACACTCGCTCGATTACGTGCTTCGAAGCTCCATACGAGCACGTCAAGAAAATGCGCGCTTCGATCTACGTACTCGGACCACTGCTGGCACGGTACGGACGGGCGCGCGTATCGCTGCCGGGCGGTTGTGCTTTTGGACCGCGCCCGGTTGACCTTCACCTCAAAGGTATGGAAAAGCTTGGCGCCACTATCACGATCGAACATGGTTACATCAATGCCCACGCAGAACGATTGCGCGGTGCCGCTATCCACTTCGATGTGCCATCGGTCGGCGCAACCGTCAACATCCTCTACGCTGCATCGCTGGCAGAAGGAGAAACCGTCATTACCAATGCAGCGATGGAACCCGAAGTCACCGCACTGGCACGGATGCTGGTGGGCATGGGTGCACAGATTGACGGCATCGGTACCTCGACGCTCCGCATCGTTGGTGTGCCTGCTCTTGAGCCGCTACCGTCGGTAGAAAACATTCCGGATCGCATCGAAGCAGCAACCTTTCTCATCGCAGCAGCGATCACGCGAGGGTCAGTCCGCCTGACCGATGTTAACCCATACCATCTCGGTACAGTGCTCGATAAACTCGAAGAGATTGGTTGTTCGCTCGACATCAACGGCACAACGATCGAACTTCGCTGCAATGGCGACCTTCAACCGACGACGGTAACAACGGCACCCTATCCTGGCTTCCCGACGGATGTACAGGCACAGTGGACATCGTTGATGATTACCGCCAATGGCAGTTCACGAGTAACGGACACAATTTATCCAACGCGGTTTGGATATGTGCCTGAGCTTCGCCGCTTAGGTGCCGACATTGACGTCGTCGAGAATACCGCAATCATCTCGGGCAATACTCGACTGCAGGGAGCAACCGTGATGTCGAGCGACCTTCGCGCCAGTGCATCGCTGATTTTAGCGGGGTTGGTAGCAGAAGGTCAAACAGAAGTGCTGCGGATATATCACCTTGATCGAGGCTACGAACGCATGGAACAGCGACTGCAATCGCTCGGTGCACGGATCGAACGTGTCCCAACCGTTGAGTATTAGTTCGATGCTGCTGCATGCCCTCGTCATTGTTATCGTGTTGTATGGTGCAGCACCGTGCCTTGCCCAAAAAGCAAAACGCCATAGCCGTTCGTCCGAATCGAGCACGCTAAGCACGCGCCAGAAAGAGTTACTCCGTCTTCAACAGAGCATTCAGCAGCGCGAGCGAATGATCCGTTCCCTCATGGAAAAGGAACAAGCAACAGCGCGAACGGTCAAAGAACTCGAGCAGCTTTTGGAGCGGCAGCGTCGTTTCATCCAGCGTTTGGATGATGAAATCAACACAGTATCCCAGCGGATTCACAGGCTCGAATCAGAACGCTCGGTGATGGGGACAGCGCTTGCGTCGGATGCAGATCGGCTGCGCCGCTTTATCCTCCTGCTTGCCCGTGCTGACCTCGATAGCGACGATGACAGTGGACTCGATACAGCGGTTCTTGGAGCAGCACTCCGTCGCCTCGAACACCGGCTCCAGACAACTCAACGCCACCACGACAGCACAACCGCAGCACTCGACCGTTTGCAGAAGTATCGCACTGCCCGGCAGGTATTGCTGGCACAACAGCAACGCGAGCAGCAACGACTCGAACGTCTGCTCTCGCTGCGAGCACAGCTTCTCGAGAAACTTCGGCGTGACCGACGATCGGTCGAGCGCGAGCTTGGAGAATTGCGCAAGAGTATGGCAGCAATCGAACGCACCATCGAGCGACTGGCGCGCTCCAAGGGTCGAGCATCTGCACCATCTCCTCACACCGCAGCACCGTTGCCCTCGCTTACACCGCCCGTTCGTGGTCCCATCATGCGTCGCTATGGCGAGTATCGTCACCCGCTCACGGGCGCGCGTGCATTCAACGCTGGGGTGGACATTGCCGTACCTGCGGGCACAGCCGTTCGCGCTGCAGCAGCAGGAACAGTTGTGTCGGTCCAATGGCTACCGGCGATGAATACCGTTGTGATCATTGACCATGGTGGTGGTATTCGCACAGTGTATGGCAATCTCGACCGTGCACACGTTCGCACTGGTGATTCCATCCGATCCGGGCAGACCATCGGCATCAGCGGAGAATCGCTCAGCGGTGCAGCCGTTCACTTCGAGCTATGGCGTGGATCGGAGCGATTGGATCCAACCTTTGTTGTACGCTAAGTCTCGTCCTGTGTGGTTTGAGGATTGCTCCGCAGATTCTCCCACTGTCTCATGCGCAGGGCTAATTCTGCTTCATATCCGCGATTGGTGGGAACATAGTACCGTTTACCGGCAAGTGGTGGTGGCAAGTGTTCTTGCTCGACGATTGCATTGTTGAAATCATGGGCGTATTTGTAGCCTGCACCGTAGCCGAGTTGTTTCATGAGCAATGTGGGTGCGTTGCGCAGATGAAGGGGCACCGGTTCGTTTCGAGTGTGCGCAATGTCCTCCTCGACAGCGCCATAGGCAACGTACAGTGCGTTGCTTTTGGGTGCAAGCGCTAAATACACGGCAGCCTGTGCAAGCGCAAGGTTGCCTTCGGGCATACCGACAAAGTGAACTGCCTGCTGTGCAGCAACGCAGAGCGGCAGTGCGCGAGGATCAGCAAGCCCAACATCCTCGCTTGCGATTCGAATCAACCGCCTGGCAATGTAGAGCGGATCTTCGCCCGCTTCGAGCATGCGACCCAGCCAATAGAGCGCACCATCTGGATCAGAGTCGCGAATGGATTTGTGCAGTGCCGATATGATGTTGTAGTGCTCCTCACCTGCGCGGTCGTAACGGAGCCATCGTTGTTGCGCTGCTTGCTCAACAGCCGCGCGATCGAGCACTCGTACACCATTGGCGTCGGGTTCTGCCGAGATAGCTGCCAGCTCGAGCGTATTGAGCATCCGGCGAGCGTCACCGTCGGCAATGGCAAGCAAATACGCTCGCGCTGAGTCGCTTAGCTGAACGTTCATCGTTGATAGCCCTTTGTCGCTGGTGAGTGCGCGATCGAGTATCTGCTCAAGATGCTGGTGCTGCAGTGGTTGAAGCAGAACGACTCGCGTCCGTGAGAGCAACGCAGCGTTGACCTCAAACGACGGATTTTCGGTTGTTGCGCCAATGAGTGTGATCGTACCGTCCTCGACGTACGGCAACACCGCATCTTGCTGGCTTTTGCTCCAGCGGTGGATCTCATCAATGAAGACAATCGTCCGTTGCCGGATGCGACGCAAGCGGTTGAGTGCATCGGCAACGACCGAGCGCAGCTCCGCAACCCCGGCACTGACGGCGCTAAGTGCAACAAAATGCGATCGAGTTGTTTGCGCGATGACGTGCGCCAGCGTTGTTTTCCCGCTTCCGGGCGGTCCCCACAGGATCAGCGATGGAACGTGGTCGCGCTCAATGGCATGTCGGAGCGGAGTGCCCGGACCGATGACATGGTCTTGTCCGACAATCTCGCTGATTGTTATCGGGCGCAGGCGCGCTGCCAGCGGCTGCAGCGCGTCGGCTGTGCTGGATTGATTGGGCGCTTGTAGCGGAAGTTGTTCGGGCATAGATATTGGCACAGGCATAAAGTTGGACAGGTCGCGCTGGATATGGCTTTAGAACGGCAGAGCAACTTGTCGCGCAAACTGACTGGAGATGTCGTAGTTGGCAATGAGCAGCTCTTTTCCTGGCGTAGCACGCAACCGCTTGTAGTTATTCATCCCATATTGAACGGTTAACTCGATCATATCCATATCCCGAAACAGAGAACGTATCGTCGGACAATTGTCGTAGCTGATTAGCCACCGATGCGGGCAGCGCTTCATCGTTTCGGCAAATCTATTGTGATCGAACTCGACATGCAACAAGCCGCGGCGCCCATAGAGTCGTGATTTTGTTGCCGAGT
>JBBIUD010000193.1:0-3972 GCA_037440485.1 Chlorobiota bacterium | reverse complement strand
TCGATCTGCTCGTTAACCCGAAGGCGATGCATCTCCCAGGCGCGCAAAATCATGTTTTTGATTGCCAGGGGCGTGGATTTGCCATGACCGATGATAACAATACCTCGCACGCCTAACAGAGGGACTCCACCGTATGTTTGATAGTCAAACCGTTTCAGCACGCGGCGTAATACTGGTGCGACAAGCCCAACAATTGCTCGACTGAATACATTTCGCTGGCTGTACGCTCGCAGAACCGACCTGAGCATTGGCATGATACTTTCGGCAAATTTGAGCACCACGTTACCCGTAAAGCCATCACCCTCGACATTACCGATAAAATTGAGCGAGCTTGACCGGAGAAGCTCGTATGCCTGTCGGACAGTTTCCGTGCCTTTGTTTTCTTCTTCGCCGATATTGAGCAAACCGACCCGAGGTCGTTCCACGTTCTCAACCATTGATGCAAAAACGCTGCCCATCACTGCAAACTCATAGAGAAATTGTGGCTTGACTTCTGCGTTCGCACCAACGTCGAGCACAAGACACGGACGACCTGTTTCTGTTGGAAAAAACGCACCAATGGTCGGGCGACTGACACCACGGATCCGTCCCAACAAAAGCGTCGCTGCCGAGAGGACTGCACCAGTATTGCCTGCAGATATGAATGCATCTGCGCGTGCCGAGCGGACCAACTCAAGCCCTTGGACAAGCGACGACTGGGGTTTCGTCCGTAAGACAGTTGCTGGATCATCATGCATCTGGACAACCTCTGCTGCATGTTCAACGCAAAGGGATGGTGTTGTTGCCTTCTCCAACAATGGATTGAGCCGAGCGGCATCACCAACTAACGTAATACTATGCTCAACACCCATCCGTTGAAGTACAGCAGATGCTTCGATTGCACCTGCCACCTCGTTGATGGGTGCAAAATCACCTCCCATTGCATCGAGTGCGATGTGGAATTGTCCTCCCACTGATGGTTGCATGCGTGGTGAGGAAGTGATCACGCCACTTGCAGTACCCGTCGCCCGTTATAGTAGCCGCACTCTGTGCAGACAGCGTGCGAAAGCTTTGGTGAACCGCAATTGGGACATGCTGAACTTGTCTTCGGGACAGCTTTATAGTGAGTGCGTCGCTTATCGCGTCGTGATTTCGAATGTCGCCGTTTAGGATTTGGCATGGCAAAACTCCAGATGAATAAACCAATTGATTAACGCTTTTGCATTATCGAAGCTGGTCAAGCGCAGTCCACGGATTATCCTGATTATGCTGAGGGCTATCTTCAACGCGCACACGGTCGCCCAGCATTGTCTTAGCATACTCGGCAAAGGTCATCGAGCGATAGGTCGGTGCAACGCGCTTGATGGGTAAACGAACAGATAACTCTTCAGCAACATCAGTAGTAATATCAACGAACGTATCATCATCGCGCAACAGCCGCAACGAATACGGGTCATCTTCGATTCGCTGGCGTTGGTTGGGCTGGCGGAGATAAAGCTCGGTGTCTTGCAGAAACGACAGCGTAAACTCCGCTTCAATCGCTTCATCGAATAGCTCAAGCGAGTAGTCGCAGGTCAGTTGAGCTGTACCTCGAGCAATGAGAGTCAACACCAGCTTTTTACCAACTTTGCTCAGCGAACCTTCGATGTTTACCTGCCCGATGAACTCCGGAAAGATACCCTCCACATCGGTAACCGGTATTGACATTGTAATTGGGTGGTCACCATTTGAAAGACCATTGATCGGGATTCGGACCATTGTTCATCGGTGCTGAGGATTATTGATCCGCTCGAAAAGCGTTGCAAATATACGGCAATCTTCGAGGGCGACTGTTGGTTTAGTTACAGTTGAGCTGCTTGAGATTCTTTTTGGCAACCTCGAGCGTCGGGTTGAGTCGTAATGCTTCGTTGTAGTATTTGCACGCGCTGGCAGCATCGCCGCTGCCTTGATAACCGACTGCCAGATAGAGTGCTGCATCTGCACGGTTGGGGTCTGTGCTAAACCAGCTTTGAGCAGCATCCTTGAGCTGCTCAAACCGGCGTTCCTCGAGAAGAATTTGGCACAGGAGTGAATACAATAGTCCCCTATCATCAGAAGTTTTTGCGTGTCGTAGCCCAATACGCAAGATGGACAATGCATCATCGGTTTTAGCGCCGCTGGACCTAATGGAGGACGCCAACATTCGATACGCAAAAGCAATCGTCGAATCGAATTCGAGTGACTTGTTGAGCGCAGCGATAGCGTCCGTGGGACGATTAGCAGAAAAGTGAGCTGTACCAAGCAGAGCATAAATTCTAGCGGCGAGCGAGTCCGGACAATTGCGGAGATAGCGCTCATAAAGAACAACCGCGTCATCGTATTGACGACGGTTGCGGTAAAGCTCAGCAAGTCGAAACATCGTCAGGCAGCGCAATGAATCTTGATCAACAACTGTTCGGAGCTGTGCAGCACCTGCTGTAGTATCACCCGAAAGAATCAACGAATACCCATAGCGTTCGCGATCGGTGAGATCATCAAAGAGATTTGCGCTATCCTGATCGAGGAGCCGGAACTCGCTGGCAGCCTCGGCAAAACGCCGAAGCGAAAAGTAACACCGGGCAAGCAGGAGCCGAGCTTTCGAACGAACTGAGTCAATGTTCTCGATTGCAAAGCGCAGATGTTGCTCCGCTTCAGCGCACCGATCCAGCTTTGCCAACGATTGGGCGAGGTACCAGCGCGCAATTGTTGCATTGGGTGCATCGGGGCGAAGCTGAACATACCGACTTAGCGATGCTGCCGCATCTGCGTAGCGGCTTGCGTAGAAGTAGATTTTCCCCTGCTCAAAGTATGCACGTGCATAGGTCGAATCCCGCCGAATAATCGCAGCCCATTCCTGGAGTGAACGGGAATAGTATTCGTTCGCTAGTGCATTGTCAACGATTTCCGCATTGGCAAGACGGAAATAGACAAGCGCCAACTTTTCGCGTGCGTCCAGATTATCTGGATCGAGCTTGAGTGCTTGTTCGTAGTTGTCTTTCGCCAGTAAATACACCCGCTGCGAGAAGTACAAATCCCCTAATGCCAAGAATCCATCGGGAATGGACTTATCCATTTCACGTGCTTTTGTGATTTCCAGCTCGGCAGCGCGAATCGAATCAGCAGCAAGCAATGCCTGCCCATAAGCAAGGCGTAGATAGACATCTTTGGGTTTTGAGCGGAGTGCGCGCTGCAAAATTTCCAGCGATAATTTATGGTCCCCTGCTTCGCTGAGCGCTCGCGCATAACGTCGGATAGCTGTTGTGTTATTGCGATCTTCCTGATACGCTCGACGGAAAAATTCGATCGCATTCTTGGGTTGTTCTAATTGAGTGTAAATGTCGCCAGCAAGAATAAGTGCGTCAACGTTTGTTGGTTCAGAGCGGAGATACGCTTCAATGGCATTTGCTGCTTCGGTATAACGCTTTTCAGCGAACAATTGCCGGGCTTGATCGAGTTGGTCTGCATACATTGAGTACACCAATGCCAGCAGCATTCCAGCGTTCAAGACTAATTTCTGCATGCTGTTGGATTATTCTTGTTCGACAAGCTGAAGTTTTGCGTAAGCGGGAACAATGCCCGCTAGTAACATAGCGCGTTGCGACTGTGGTTCCTGTGCGATACTAGCGATCACACCATAGGGGAAATTCCGTGCCGTTTCAAGAAGGTAACCGTAAATCGGAACAGGAAAGGGGTACCGCCCTTTGACGATCGTGGCTGCATGCGGAGCAACAGCGATTCGATCACCGGTCGCTGTATCGCTGACAATAACCCGGACAGAGCGCAATCCTGCTCGATCCTTGAGGCGGTTGAATTGTGATAGCAGGAGTACTCCGATATCGGCAGTCCGCCGTTGCAGTAACGCAACGACACTATCAGCATTCCGACAACGATGAGCTGCAATTCTGAGTTGACCACCTGCATACGCACTTAGCTGTGCTGCTATCGAAGACGTCGCCACGGGAACAGCCCAACGGT
>JBBIUD010000192.1:0-3992 GCA_037440485.1 Chlorobiota bacterium | reverse complement strand
GATGGTCGAATAGACACGCTGTGGAGCCAGATAGCGCGGATAGATAGCTTGATAGGTCGCTTCGGGCGATTCGATACGCTCTATGTTCGGGATGGTCGGATTGATACGCTCTCGGTTTCTATCCTCCGTACTGACTCTCTGATCATCACAAAACCGATACCCATTTCAGTTCCCTTTGATTCGATAAAAACGGGAGTCAATACTAACCAAACATTGACGGTTGGTAACGGCTCGATACTACTACCCGGCGGAACTGGTGTCGTACAGGCAAATCAATTCGTTGGGTTGGGTTCTCTCACATCAGCAGTTGATCTTGGGACATCGGAGGTCTCCGGCATTCTACCCATAAACAAAGGTGGTACTGGTACTGGTACTGTGGGAAGTGCTGGCTCAATTGCATATTCAAACGGTAGTACTCTGGCATATACGTCAGTGGGTACACCAGGGCAGGTTCTCATCTCGAACGGTACGGGTGCACCAACGTGGCAAACCATCACCGCAGCTTCACTCGGTGCATGGACAATCCTTGGGAATTCGGGGACTAATCCCGATGCACCACAATTCAACTTTTTGGGAACAACCGATAATCGTGCATTGGCGATTCGTACAAACAATATCGAGCGTATGCGTATCAAGGCTGATGGCAAGATTGCCCTCGGTATTGGAACAAGTTCAACCGCAAGTAATGCCTTCGGAACCGTCCAAATTTCCGATAACACGACGCAAGCGAATTATAGCTCACTGGCTGTGTACTCGATCGGAAGTGTTTCAGGTAGTGATGCCGCAAGCACGGTGACAATGGCGTTTTCTGCCTCCAAGCAGGCAACGTCGTACCTAAATGTTGGTGGGTACATGGTAGCTGCAGGAGGAACAAACAACTTTGCCGTGGTCGCTGGTGCAGGTGGCAATGTGTACTTAGGGCATGTGGACTCTCTGACTCCAACGCCGTTGCGCAATACACTCCTACCGAACGGAAATCCGAACCGCACCTATGTCCATCACCTCAATATTTCCGGCGAATTGCACGCATCGCTGCAGGGTGGTGGATTCGGTCCAGGCGCCCCTGGGCAGGTTCTCATTTCGCAGGGTTTATCAGCTGCGCCGCAATGGGCATCTGCGTCGAGTGTCTTCGGTGGAACAACGTGGCTCCTCGGTGGCAACACTCTCAGTACAGAACAGTCGCTTGGGTCGAAAGACAATGTTGCACTTCCGATCATTACCAACAATCAAGAGCGAATGCGGATCACAGCCGACGGGCGTATAGGCATTGGTACCAATGCTCCGAGCAACTCGGCAATTGTTGAAATCAGTAGCTCAACTAAAGGCTTTCTGCCGCCGCGGATGACTGCAAGCGAGCGCGATGCAATTTCTTCGCCGGCAAAAGGACTCATTGTGTATGTGACAACTGCCTCACAGGAAGGGTACTGGTATTCTGATGGTACGCGGTGGATCCCTCTGATCAGCACAGTCTCTGCAAACTCGACAATTGTTACTCGTTACAAAACAAACGATGAAAACGTCAGCAGTTCGAACGTACTGCAAGATGATGACCACCTGTTTGCAACGGTTGGTGCCGGTGAAGTGTGGGAAGTTGAGGGTATGCTCGATTTTAGCTCCGCATCGGCTACACCAGACGTTGCGTTTGGTTTGAGCGTACCGGCTGGTACAACATTCAAACTCAGCTATCATAGCAACGATGGCTCAGCAACTGGCTTCCGCGCTGGTGTCCTGACGTCTGGTAGTGCAACGGTCGAAATTCCTGCTGGCGGGTCGGCAGTTGTGTTTGTGCGTGGAATTGTGATTGTCGGCAGTACAAATGGCACCGTTCGACTCCAATGGGCACAAAACACTTCCGATGCGACTCCAACGACAGCTCGCACGAGTTCGTACCTGAAGTTTACACGAATTCAGTAGTTCCACGTAGTAAAGCATCTTTCTGCAATGCCGATACTTGAAGTGCTTACAACCACTTGGATTGGAATGGCAAAGCGGCGTTTCGCAGCTTTTGGAAGTCTTTTGCTCCTGTGCACACTTGGTGCCACAGCACAGATCATGACCAACAACGGTGGAACGATCTACCTTTCACCACGCGCAGTCATGCAGATCAACGGTACGTACGCAAGTGTTGCCAACGGTCAGCTCACTGCTGACGATAGCGCATCGTTACGGGTGATGGGCTCGATGAATATTGCCTCTGGTCGAGCAACGTTCAACGGACGTTCGATCGCCGTAGTTGATAGCAACCTTACGACTGGCGGGGTGCCGTGTACGGTCGCGCATGGATATTTGGTTCGCACTGGTGTTGGCTCAATTACGGTCAAAGGTGCATTGGTGAGCGATGGCGACATTCAGAACAGTGCATTGATTTACGTTTGG
This sequence comes from Chlorobiota bacterium, assembly GCA_037440485.1. Taxonomy (GTDB): domain Bacteria; phylum Bacteroidota; class Ignavibacteria; order Kapaibacteriales; family NICIL-2; genus NICIL-2. The sequence goes on along the minus strand of JBBIUD010000192.1, from coordinate 1,616 downwards.
CGAGACTTCGTCAACCGCGGAACGCTGACAAACAGTGGCACCATCGAGGTCGGGCAGCCATGACGATGCGTGTGTTTGCAGTACTCGTTTGTGTTGTCGCTGCGTCGGCTCAAAACGTCGTCAATGAGTCGTGCGGACGTATCAACAACACGGGGACAATTCGACTTAAAACAGCCAATGCTGTCTTTCAAAATGACGCTCCCGTTGCGCAGGTTACCAATGATGGTGTTATCGAGATGGCTGCACTTGGGAATCGCTTCACCGGAACTCGTGCACTTGGGGAAAGCGAGGCAAGTCGCATCGGTGGAATTGTCCTGTGGTCGGCGCAACAAGACGCGCAACGAGTACAAGCTCGCTGGTACACCAATCTCCACCTAAGCGGTGGTACAAAATTCATTTCGGATTCGGTTTTTGTTGGCTCTGAATACCGGATTGCCAGCGGAACCGGCATTCGCACATACGAAGGCACGTTCTTTTACGATGGCAATCAGCAGCAGCGTGTTTTGCCAGAACATGGCACCAACGCTTATCTCAACCTTGTTTTGCTCAATGGCGGAAGCGGTCAAGGTAAATTCTTGACCAACGATACAGCAACGGTGCGCGGATTATTCCTCAACCACGCCTCGAACGTTGGCGGGTTCAGTATCAACAGCGCTGGTGTACTCGATTTGCGCAGTCGTTCGCGGTCAGAGTCGGCAATGGCTATTGTCGGCAATGGTAGTGCAATTGTGGTCGTTCATCCAGCGGCATGGTTGCAGATCGCCAACAATTCCCGCCTGATGATTGACAACAGTGGGCATCTGCTCGTTGCAAGTACATTTCAGCCAGCTGCATTCGTGATAGACTCTGGTTCGATTGTGCGAATCAATGCAACGGGGGCGACTGGTCGCTTTTCGCTTTTGGGCACGGCTGCCATGGATGTAGCAGGAACGTATCTGAACACAGCACCCTCGCTGCTGAATGCTATCTACGAGTGTGGTACAACAGTCCGGTATGTCAGCAATGCCGACGGTCAAACCATCCAAGCAACAGCCTCTGAACCAGATCACCGCTACGGCAAACTCGAAACACGCGGAGGCGATAAGGTTGCTAACGGTGATGTGCATGTTGGTTGTGGGCTTGCGATCAATACCGGAACGACCCCGCATAGAATACGGATGGGGAATTATGCACTCACAGTCCACCATAGCGACTCTGCGCTGACGCCAATCGCTTACGACTGGCAGCTTGCAGATTGCCAATCCGGCTCAGAAGTTGTCGGGATTTTCCGCCATGAAGGATTGCGTAGCCGCATTGTTGGCTCACAACCACTGGTATTCAACAACAGGTTTACAACACTCAGCTTTAGCGACACAGCCGGCATGCCGTCGAGTATCACGTTGAGTGTCCTGCCGGCGACTTCGCCGAATAATTACGACGCTACCACTGATGTTCAGCGTAAAATCACAGTCGGTTACGGAACAAGCAACGGGGTACCTGCCTGGGTAGCCCGCCTTCGCGCTGCGTTTAGAGTTGATGAAACACGTCAATTATCGGGCTTGGCATCTATTCGAGGATTGCGGACGTATAATTCACCACGCACTGTTGCACCCAATCGGATTGGCACTCGATACTCG
>JBBIUD010000191.1:0-4015 GCA_037440485.1 Chlorobiota bacterium | reverse complement strand
TGCCAAGTTTGTGCAGGTGCCGATACTCCACGTCAATGGTGATTCTCCCGAGGCATGCATCGCAGCGATTGAATTTGCGTTTGCGTATCGGCAGCAATTCGGGGAAGATGTCGTTGTTGATATCTACTGCTATCGCAAGTACGGTCACAACGAAGGCGATGATCCGACAGCAACCCAACCGTTGCTGTATCGAAAAATTCGCAAGCATCCTCCTGTTCGTCAGCGGTATCGCGATGAACTCATCACACGAGGTGTTTTGAACGCTGAACAAGCCGATCAAATTGCCAGCCAGTATTACACCCAACTCAATGCTGCCTTCGACAGGAGAAAATCTATCCAAGCCGGCGATACCCTTCCACAGCCGGACTCGATCAACGTCTTCGAACCAATCGCAACAGCCGTACCGTTGCCGACACTACAAGAAATCGGCAGACGCATAACCGAAGTACCAGCCGGTTTCAATATCCATCCGAAGGTTGCCGAAGAACTCAAACGCCGCCGGCAGCAAGTCGAGTCGCCAAGCTCACCGGTGCAGTGGGGAACTGCTGAAGCATTGGCGTTCGGTTCGCTACTGCTGGAAAAGAAACCTGTTCGCCTGACGGGACAAGATTCCCAGCGCGGAACGTTCAATCACCGCCAGGCAGTTTTGCATGATTACGAAACCGACTCCATCTACATTCCACTCAACCACATTTCACCTGGTCAGGAACGCATTCACATTTACAATAGCCCGCTGTCTGAGTATGCTGTCCTTGGCTATGAATACGGCTACAGTGCCATCCGTACACGCGGACTGACTCTCTGGGAAGCACAGTTCGGTGACTTTGCCAATGGCGCTCAAATTGTCATTGACCAATTCATCGCCAGCGGGGAGCAAAAGTGGGGTCAGGTTTCAAACCTCGTTTTACTTTTACCTCATGGATACGACGGTCAGGGTCCAGAGCATTCGAGTGCCCGGTTGGAACGGTACCTTCAACTGTGCGGTGACGAGAATATGTTCGTCTGCTTTTTGACGACACCTGCTCAATTGTTCCACGCACTGCGGCGCCAGGTCCATGCCCCGTGGCGCAAACCGCTGGTGCTTATGACTCCCAAAGGGTATCTCCGGAAAGTGCAGTCACCACTGCAAGAGCTTGCCCAGGGGCGTTTCCACGAAATCCTCGATGATAACACAATCGCCGATCCAGCACGCGTTGAGAGAGTAATTCTCTGCAGCGGCATGTTCTACTATGAGTTGCTCTCGGAGCGTGCACGCAATGGCTCTGATCACACGGTTGCACTTGTTCGCGTCGAACAACTCTATCCGCTTGCTCTCGATCAATTAGAACGCGTTCTGTCGCGGTATCCTAATGCAAACGAGATTGTATGGGCTCAAGAGGAACCGATGAACATGGGGGCGTGGGCGTTTATCATGGAACAGCTTTTACCACTGCTGCGAAATGGGCGGAAGCTGTACTATGCGGGACGACCGCGTGCAGCAAGCCCAGCAACAGGGTCGTTCCTTGTGCACAATCAGGAACAGGCTTCGGTTCTTGCGAGCGCTTTCGGTCGGTTAGAGCCAATCGCTGGGTGTTGAGGTCAGCGCTTGCTTATGCGGGTATTTTGCCATACATGGGAATCACTGCACCTGTAATGCTGCGCCCATCCTGGCTGCACAGCATATGAATGCAGCGGGCAATATCGCCCGGTTCGACCCAATCGCGGTCTTCGTCGTCGGTAGCCCAGTCGAGATTTGCTGGCGTGCGGATGATACTGGGCATGATAATGTTTGCTCGCATCCCATGAGGACGACCTTCTTCGGCAGCCGTGAGGATAAGATGGAGCACCGCCGCTTTCGTGGCAGCATAGAGAGCTTTCCGTGGTTCCGGATGGAGGACAGTTCGTGCACCGATAGCAATGAACGCCCCAGCGTTCTGTTTGAGCAGTGGCATCGTTGCGCGGAGCACAAGGTACGTGCTCAATGCGTTGAGCTGCCATAGGAGCCTGAAATCATCGGGCTCGGTCTGCTCAATGTTTGCGACTCCAGCGATGCCGCCGACAAGATGCACAACTGCGCCGAGAGATGATGGAAGCTGCTGGCGTAACTGCTCGACCGCATCGTCATCGGCTACATCGCATACAATGGCGCGACACTGCTGAAAGTGCGCAAGTTTCTGCTGCTCGTCTTTATCGCGCACCACCGCGATGACATTCCAATTCTGCTGAGAAAAATAGCTGGTGACGTGGATTCCCAATCCGCCAGCCGCACCTGTAATCAACACCGATCCTTGCATCAGTAGAGCAGAACAAGTAGTGATACATGTGACTGTGTTCCGCTGAAAACTACGAAATACGCGCCACCTTCTAATCGAGGCAGAAGCAGCGTTGTCGCCGAGTCTGCGAGCGGTATTGTTACGCGGAGTCGTCCCGTCATATCGTAAACTCGGGCATGTGTTGGATGCAGGTCTTGAGGAATTGTAAGCATCGGTGCTTCGACTGGCAGTGCAAGAGGCTGCGCTGTGTGTTTTTCGGTATGTTTATCAACGGTAGCCAGCGTGATCTGCTCTGGGTGATAGCGACAAGGGAGAGTGGTATCACGGAGCGACAGTGCCAGATAGCCACTGGGCGGTATCCGTCGGCTACGGTATTCGTCGAAAACCACGAACGCAACGCGAGCTGTATCGGTTGACGCTGGAAGCTGAGTCCAGTAAAAAGGCGGCGCCGCAATCAAGCGACGAGAAAACCCATAATCATCGAGCATCTCGACTGACTGTATTGCTGTATTGCTGCGGACCGCCAGGGCAACGATGGTACTGTCGCCGCGTGGGAGAGCGATTGGCGGTGAGCACAGAATATTCCATGCCGTAGCAGATGCGAGAACATCGGGGACACCATAGCCAACAGCCGTATTCGGCATCGTGTGGTGCGATGCGTGCAACTGGAGCAGAGATTTGATCTGTGCGGGACGAAGTTCGGGGAATGCCTGAAGTAGTAGTGCTGCACTGCCCGCAACCAGTGGTGTTGCCAGTGACGTTCCCGATCCATATCCAAACGCCGTCGGACTTGCGTTTGAGGTTGAGCGAACGTTGACCCCTAAGGCTGCGACGTCTGGCTTGAGCCGGCCATCGGCAGTTGGACCGCGACTGGTAAAGCGGGGTATCGAGAGCAGTGTATCGGCAACGGCGCCTACAGTGATTGCCGACTCGACATCACCAGGCGAAGATATTGTCCCCGGTGCATCGCCATCATTGCCTGCTGCCACAACACACACAACGCCCCGTCGTGTCGCCTCGATCACAGCATTGGCGACAATTGTTGTCGTTCCATCGAGTGAACCATCTGAGTACTGGGTCTCTGTTGAGTCGAACCGCGAGTATCCGAGCGATGTGTTCACAACATCCACGCCCCATGCTTCCATCCATTCCAATGCTGCCGCATACGCATCTTCTTCGATTCGTCGTTCCGATGCAATGTTTTCTGTTTTTGCAAGGATGTACCGAGCGCATGGTGCAACACCAATGAGCGAGTCCGGGTACCACCCCGCAAGAACCGACATGACCACTGTTCCGTGACTGTCCTGGTTGGGGTGATCGTTTGCTTGATTTTCGGTGATGGTGTCGTTGTTGATGAAATCAAATTCGGCGACGATAGTAGTGCTGGAAAGTGCTTGATGTGATCGCCAGCGAAATCCAGTGTCAATAATGCCAATCAGTACATTGTCACCGCTTAGACCAATACGGTGAAGCTCAGGAATGTTCAGCATGCGGAGTTGCGCGGCGGCATCACCATAGCGATATTCCTCTGCACGCAGTGTGGGGGGAATCTCGGTTACTGTCGTTTGAGGTCGCATAACTGCGCTCGTGGGCTGAACCGCACGAACGTATGGTTTGCTGCGAAGCCGTTCGGCTGTTGTGCTATCACATGCAACCACGACATAATTCCGCCAGCGAATTTTGAGCAATACCTGCGCGCCGGTTTGCTCGATGTCTTCCAGGTAGGGAGGATAGATTGGCGCATCGCTAAACATCACCAGTGA
>JBBIUD010000190.1:0-4039 GCA_037440485.1 Chlorobiota bacterium | reverse complement strand
CCTGAGATGCTAAAAAATCCCCCAGCGCTTCGTAGTACGATAGCGTATAGCGAAGCTCAGCACTGAACTCAATGATGGTCCCACTGCCAATGTAGTTGGTCAGTGTTCCGACCTGCGATGGATTGGTACCGCCGGACTGCAAATCCACAAGCTGGCGGCTCGGATAGCCTCGAATGCTGATGGCGCCGCCGGCAAAGTAGTGCCGATCGAAGGGAACGATCGTCGTCGCTGGGTCGTGCCACCAAATCCAGCCTCCGCGAAATTTGAACGCGGCGACACCGCTACCCGCGGGGTGGTAGGTCGTGTAGGTCATCTGGGCTTGCGAATACCCCGACAGCAGCCGTGCCACGGTCGTTTCGACGAACATCGTTAGTGTGTTCCCTCGCGAGGGATAGAACACATCGTTGCGGAAGTCACGGAAGTATCGCACTGCCACTATTGCCGAGGTCCAGCGGAGCTGCCCACCCGTGTAGGAGTTGAGCAGGCGATATTGCTCAAGCGTTTCGCGAATGAGCATGCTATCAATCGCCGGATTGCGCTGCACGGCTCGCTCGACTGCTTCATCGAAACGTTCCGGGCGATTTGCTTCCACGATTACATCCACCTGCAGCCGCTCTTCGAAGCCATTGAGTGGCACTAGAACCCCAGCCCGCGCCGAAAGCGTCAGCAACTTGAACGGGTCCACCACAAACCGATACGAGGCGTTCAGTTGGGCATTAGCATCGAGTCGGTAGCGCTCACCCAAGCGCAGCCAATCCGGTTGTGTAAAGAGTGCCCCGGCTTCCATGTCCTTGTCCACGATGGCAAACGTTCGTCCTAAGCCAGAGTCGGGCAGAATCTGTGCAAAGTAGGACGTATTGCGTAGCGTCGGGCGAACGTAGAGCGTCAGTGCCTGCGCAGCGTTGAAGAGGTTGCGGTGGATGTAGGAAAGGTCAAAGCCAGTGTTGTTGAAATTATCCGGAAAGGTTGAGTTGAAAAACCACCCGATGCTTGCCTCCCAGACACGGCGGTAGAAAAGATGAAACCGAAGATTGACCAGCGAATCTCCCTGGGACGTAGTATCCGCCCAGATACGGTCGAAGGTGCCCAATGCCATCAAGTTTGCGATGCTGCGTTCGACCCGCAACGGGCTATACCACTGCCCTGGCTCGATGACCAACTGCCGCCGTGTGAGTTCTACGCCCACAATTGGGTTGCCGCGCGTGCTATCGGCAATAGCAACATTTGCCACACGGACACGCCGCCCCGGATCAATGACTACGGTCACACTATCGCGCTTGCTAACCGTATCGCTGACAACCACAGGCAGTATGCTGACCACCTGCCCGGTGATCGAATCTCGGCGTTGACGGTACGCTGCCCGGACATAGCCACTATTCCGGAGCGTGTCGAGCAATCGTTCAACCATCCCGCGCAAGCGGTCCTCCTGAAAGGGTTGCTTGTGCGGGAGCGATGCGATGACTGCCTCTGCGCTGCGGCGCACCTCATCGGGTAGTTGCTCCAATCCGAGCACAACGACCGTATCGAGCCAGTATCGTTTCCCAAGGCGAACAACATACTCCAGCTCATTATTTCGGCCGCGTTGGCGAATGCGAAACACATACCGCACCTGGGCATCGTGATAGCCGAATTGGTTGAGGTAGTCCGTTAGCCGCAGGACATCGTAATCAGCCGCAGTACGGTCGAAATATCGCAGATCGTGCAGAACTGCCTGCGCATAGGCACGCGCAAAAATCATTGTGATCGGACGAGGAAAATCCGGTACATCGAAGCCGTTGTAGGTAATCTCGCGAAGGATGCGCGCTGGCAGTGAAAAGTCCGATGCCTGGAGGGAAATAATCCCCTGAAGCTGTGCAGCATTTATCGGGACATCGGGATCGCTACTGTCGGCAATAATGCTCACACTCAGCCGATGGATCACCTGCCGCTGTGCAACGCGCGGGCGCTCGCCGGCTTCCTGCGCACCGATGGCGCTGCTGACGATGACCAATAGAACACACAGAGGCAGTAGTCGCATGCAGTAAGGACAGGGGTGCAACGGTTGTTGCAAAGTTACGCCTGTAGTTTTGCGCCTCTGTCGAAGCGATACATGGGCACACACGCAATGAAACAGTGGCGCTGGTGGCTTGCTGCAACCAGACCAAAGACCTTGGTTCTGAGCTTTTTTCCAACTGCCAGCGGAATTGCCTGGGCATGGCGCGACGGTGCGTTCGAGCTTCTGCCAGCAGTGCTAACGGTCGTCTGCGCGGTGATGCTTCAGGTGTTAGCAAACTATGTCAACGAACTCGGCGATTACCAGCGCGGTGCTGATACTGCAGACCGCATCGGTCCGCCGCGTGCCGTTGCGCTCGGCATGATCTCGCCGAATGCGATGCGTCGAGCGGCTCTGATACTGTCGGCAAGTGTGCTGGCGCTGGGATTGGTGCTGGTGGCATACAGCGGGTGGTGGTTGCTGTGGGTGGGGCTGGCAGCAATCGCGCTGGCGTGGCTCTACACGATGGGTGCGCGCCCGCTGGCGTATGTCGGACTGGGTGATCTTGTTGCGATGGCATACTTCGGAATTATTCCATCGCTCGGCGCGTATGCCATTGAGCGGCAGTCTGTCGCACTTGAGCCGTTCATCACCGGCATTGCCTTTGGTGCCTTTGCTGCCGCTGTTCTGGGCATCAACAACCTGCGCGATCTTCCGCAGGACATGCAGGTTGGGAAACACACGCTGGCTGTTCGATTGGGGAAACACGCGGCAACCCGTCTGGTGCAGGTATTCTTGTGTCTGCCGTACGGTGTTGCACTAGTGCTGAGTCTGTGGTATCCAGCAGCCAGCAGCACGCTGGTAACGCTCCCGCTTGCCTGGTCGATTGTACGGCAGCTTCCCCACGCAGAGGGAACAGCTTATAACGCTCTGTTATCGCGCACCGCATTGGTTGCTGCTCTCTACGGCACTATTTTGATTGGGACAATCGCTATGCATACAACATTGACTCACGCACAATGAACTACGATCTTGTTATCGCATATCGCGTCTATCCCGGCATTGCAAAATCACCGGTGTTCTACTCCAACGACAAGCTCAAGCTTGCGGAATTGGGCTTGCGATCGCTCCGACTGGCACTGGGCCAGACGATCCGCGTGCGCATGATTGCCTTGCTCGATGGCTGCCCACCGGAATACGAAACAATGGTGCTTCGATACTTTCCACGCGAGCACACAGAGATTATGCACCTCAATCGCATCGGGAATCACGGTACCTTCCTGCTGCAGATCAACCGTTTGCTCGAACAAAACCATGCCGATTTTGTGTACTTTGCCGAGGATGATTACCTCTACCGCCCGGGTACTTTCGAGCACCTGCTCAATTTCGCTGCTTCAGCACCCGACGTCCACTTTGTAACACCCTGTGATCATCCCGATTACTTTCGGTTACCTCTCCACGAACGATGTTCGGTAGTGCGGTACTGCTCCGATCACTTCTGGCGGACAGCAGGAAGCACGTGCCTGACATTTCTAACACGCCGATCGGTTCTCCAGAAAACGGCATCGGTTTTTCGCACCTACCAGCACGGAAATTTCGACGCCAGCATGTGGCTATCACTGACCAAATTTGGTGTGCGCAATCCGCTCCACATGCTCCGCAGTGGATTCCACAGCAGATTGGAAGCAGCGATTCTTGCCAAAGCATGGCTCTTCGGTTGGCACCGCATTCTGGCAGGACGACGGTATAATCTTTGGGTACCGATGCCATCAATGGCCACGCAAATTGAGTGCGATACGCTCGCGCCTGGCGTCAACTGGCACTCGGTTGCTGCGGAGGTCGAACAGGCGTTCTCGGTGCACTAAACAGCCGCTGGTTCCAGGTATGCTTCCAGCTCGCGTGCAAGCTGCGCTGCCGAACGGTACCCACTGGCGCGCCACCGGACCTGACCGCGATGGAATAGCACCAGGGTCGGAACACTGCGTACCCCTTGCGATTCTGCAAAGGTTTGGTTTTTGGGATTATCCACGTCCACGGTTACAATCGTGAGCCGATCACCAAGCCGAC
>JBBIUD010000189.1:0-4093 GCA_037440485.1 Chlorobiota bacterium | reverse complement strand
TTCATCGCTCAACGATGGAGCAGGTGCACTGATTGTTGCCAGTGAGCAAGCGGTCGTGCGACATAACCTCCGTCCGCTGGCGCGGTACCGTGCTGGACATGCTGCTGGCGTTGATCCACGCTATATGGGCATCGGACCGGTCGAAGCGATTCCCGGCGCACTGGCAAAAGCGGGCCTCACGCTTGAGCATATCGGACTTTTCGAGATCAACGAAGCATTCGCTGCTCAGGTACTGGCATGCCAGCGCCTGTTGGGCATTCCACTCGATACGCTCAACGTACATGGTGGCGCTATTGCCATCGGTCATCCCCTGGGTATGAGCGGTGTCCGTATCATGGGCACACTTATACGGGCACTGCACCGACATAATCAGCAGTACGGCGTCGCATCTCTTTGCATTGGTGTCGGGCAGGGACTTGCAGCCGTTGTCGAACGTGTCTGAACTCACGATGAACGATAGAGTCGAACACGCTGCAATGCGACTGGCACGCACGCTTGGGGACAGCAAAGTTTCGACTTCTCTCCTTGATCGTGTCGCATACTCAACCGATGCCAGCCTTTACCAGATTGTGCCGCGTGCCGTTGTCCGTGCCGAAAGCATCACCGACATTATCGAACTATTTGCCTGGAGCAAACGTGAGCGCATTCCGTTGACATTCCGTGCAGCAGGGACGAGCCTCTCCGGGCAATCCGTCACTGAACACGTTTTGGTCGCACTGCGAGGATTCAACGACCTTACCATAGCTCCAACCGGTGATTGGGTGCGCGCTGGATGTACGCTACGTGGAGGGTATGTCAATGGATGCTTACGTCGTTTTCATCGCCGTATTGGTCCGGATCCTGCTTCGATTGATGCGTGTACAATTGGAGGAATCGTTGCCAATAACGCAAGCGGGATGTGTTGTGGTATCAGCCAGAATGCATATCACACCCTGCGTTCGATGACTCTGGTTCTTCCGTCGGGGACTGTGCTCGATACAACCGATCTTGCTGCTGCTGATCAACGACTGGCTGAGCTTGAACCAGCGCTTTATGCTGGGTTAGCCTTGTTGCGAGATCGCGTGCGACAAGACCAGACGCTTTGCCGATTGATTCGGCATCGCACGCGACTGAAAAATACCATGGGCTATGCGATTGCAGCATTTCTCGACTTTGACCGACCTGTTGACATACTCCAACATCTGATGGTCGGTAGCGAAGGGACGCTCGGCTTTATTGCTCACGCGACGCTTACGACCATTGATGAACCACCGTTTGCAACGACGGCGCTGCTGGGTTATCGTTCGATACGCGATGCATGCAATGCTGTCGCTGCCTTTGATGGGGAAGGTGCCGTCGCGATTGAATTGATGGATGATGCGACCTTGAACGCCATCGCGCACCATGCGCACGAACGTCACGAAATTCAATTGCCACGCAACGCGGCGCTGCTGGTTGAATTCCGCTACAACGACCCCGACAGTGCAGCGGCAATGAAGAGTCTTGTTGAACGCCTTGCGCGTCAATCGGCTGCAGTGGAGCTTACCATAGCCAGCGATGACCAGCGACGAAACCTCCTCTGGCGACTTCGCAAAGGTGCGATGCCCAGTGTTGGTGCGGCGCGCGCGATAAGTACTGCTCTGATCAACGAAGATGTTGCATTCCCTCGCGACCAGTTGTCTGCGGCAGTGGGCGACCTCCGATCGCTGCTGCTGGCATCGGGTTTTGCCGATGCTGTTATCTTCGGTCATGCACGCGATGGGAACATGCACTTTGCATTTTCTCTCCCGTCTGATGATGTTTGGATCGAGCGGTACGGTCGGTTCATGGATGAACTGGCAGAACTGGTGGTCGCTCGCTACGACGGCTCGCTTAAGGCAGAACACAGCACCGGTCGTAACATGGCGCCGTACCTTGAGCAGCAATGGGGCAAGCATGCAACCGAATTGATGTGGCAGCTCAAATCCCTGATTGATCCGGAGCACCTTCTCAATCCTGGCGTTATCCTTTCGCATGATCGCACAATCCATCTTCAGAATATCAAGCAGTTGCCAGCGGTGCATCCAGTGCTCGACCGATGTATCGAGTGTGGTTTTTGTGAACGTGTCTGCCCGTCGAGCACACTTACGCTGTCGCCGCGACAAAGAATCGTGATTATGCGCTCGATTGCGCGTGCACGGCAGGACCATAAAACCCACGATGCACGTGCCTTGGAGAAAATGTTTGAGTACGCTGGTGATCGAACATGCGCCACAGATGGGATGTGCCAGATTGCATGTCCGGTTGGAATCAATACGGGCGATTTTATCATCGAGCTGCGAACCCAACGAAAAAGCATCGGTGCAACGTGGCTGGCGAATACTGCTGCAGAGCATCCCGCTGTGTGGATTGGTTCGATTGCATCGGCGCTGCGCCTTGCACACTGGACATCCCACATTCTTGGAAAAGACACGCTTGCATCACTGACAGCAACACTTGCGCGACGATTTCATACGCCCGCATGGCTGCCAACAATGGGGGTACCCGATACATTCCCTCGCTCATCAGCAGCATTGGCTGACATGATTTATGCGCCGTCGTGTATGGCATGCTTTGGCGGATACACGCCCGACGGTGAATCGGTAACCAATGCTCTCTTCCAATTAGCACAGCGTGCGGGCATAGCCCTTGCAGTCATCGAGCGTGCTGGCATGATTTGCTGCGGTCATCCATGGCATTCCAAAGGCTATCGCGATGCCTATCTCCGTGCACTGGAGCGGTGGGTTGCCGTAGCATACGAAGCAAGCAAAGGTGGTCGGCTCCCGATTGTCACCGACAGCAGCTCATGCGCACTATCGCTGCAAGCAGCACATACCGTGCTCAGCGGTGAGCATGCGGAGCGCTTTGCTCGATTGCGGATTCTCAGCCCTGTTGAAGCAGTGGAGGCGATGCTCCCCAACATTTCTTCACGCATCACGCGGGAGCACCGAGTCGTGCTGCATCCAACCTGTGCTTTAGTGCGGAGTCAACAGCAGCACCGTCTCATTGCGCTACTCGAATCGTGCAAGTGCCAGGTGATAGTTCCACAGTCGGCATCGTGCTGCGGTATGGCGGGCGATCGGGGGCTACACTATCCAGAACTGCCAGCAGCAGCGCTGCACACAACTATTGGCGAGGTTGCTCAGTTGGATGCTGACTTTTTTGTTAGCACCAATCTTCCGTGCCAGTGGCAGCTCTCGGCATCAACGGGTAGGCAGTATGTCTCTCTCTGGAGTGCCATTGAACGCATGAGCAGATGAAGCTTCCCGTTCTTCTTGCAGAATACTACGCACAGTTCGAACACGAGATCACTGCGCGGCTTGCAGAGTTTGAAGCACCGAAGACCGAAGAGGACATTTTTTACGAGTTCTGCTACTGCATCTGCACGCCCCAGAGTAAGGCACTGCATGCGATGGCGGTCGTCGAGACGTTGAGGCAACGTTCCTTTTACACACAGCCATTCAATCCGGAGTCAGTGCTCTGTGATCGGCGCCATTACATTCGTTTTCACCGAACCAAGGCAGGAAGATTGTTACATCTTCGTGGTTACTTCCCGCATATACTCGATATGCTCCGCAGCGAAACCGATCCGCAGCGACTTCGAGCATGGCTTGCTGCAACAGTCAGCGGTTTCGGATACAAGGAAGCAAGCCATGTTCTGAGAAATCTTGGCTACAGTGAACTTGCAATCATTGATCGGCACATCCTCCGCAACTTGGTGCGATTCGGTGTCGTTGACGATCCAACACCGCCGCAGACACCAGCACAGTACGAGGCAATCGAACGCGCGTTTCGGAAATTTGCAACGCACTGCGGACTTCCACTTCAAGCACTCGATTTGTTGTTATGGGCAATCGAAACAGGCGTCGTTCTCAAGTAAAACCCAATGGTTTCACCGATTACATCACCAAACAGTGTGCATTCGTTCGTCCCGATGGTCTTCGCTGTCGCAGATTGACAACGTTAACGCATCCGTACTGCGTGCACCACACGCGCCTGGTGCATGGTGTTGAGGTGCGACAATCGTCTATCCGTGGTGCAGGACTGGGACTCTTCGCAATTCGGCAGCTTCCAAAGGGGATATTCCTGTTCAACA
>JBBIUD010000188.1:0-4098 GCA_037440485.1 Chlorobiota bacterium | reverse complement strand
ATTAGCGGTGTACCACTCTGCCAGCCAGGTCATGTACTCGATGCCGGACTTGACGATGTCCGGACGCAATTCACCACGCAGCACGTAGGCAGCAAAGATGTTCCCCGTGGTCGAGTCTTCCCAGCCAGGAACAACGATTGGCAAATTTTTTTCCGCAGCAGCGACAACCCATGAATCGCGCGGATCAATTTCGTAGTACTGTTCCAGCTCTCCGCTTTCGATGAGTTGGTAGAGGTACTCGTGAGGGAAATATCGCTGACCGTGTTCCTGGGCGCGTTTCCAGACGCGCTCGAGGTGATACTGTAAGCGCCGAAATGCTTCTTCTTCTGGGATGCAGGTATCGGTGACGCGGTTGTAGTGTTCTTCGAGAAGCTGACGCTCTTGCTCTGGTGTTAGATCACGCCAGTTCGGGATGCGCTTGTAGTGTGAATGTGCCACAAGATTCATGACGTCTTCTTCGAGATTAGCACCGGTGCAGGAAATGATGTGCACTTTATCCTGGCGAATCATTTCGGCAAGCGATTTGCCCAGCTCGGCGGTGCTCATCGCACCAGCGAGAGCAACGAGCATTTTTCCGCCCTGTTCGATGAGTTCTTGGTAGGCGCGTGCCGCTTCGACGACAGTCGCAGCATTGAAGTGGAGGAAATGCTCCTCCATGAAGCGCGACACTGGACCGCGCTCAAGCATTTCGGATGCCAGGTGAGTAGGTTCTGCAATGGTCAAAGGGTGTTCAACTGTTTGTTTCATAGTGCATCCCCGCATGTGGAATGGTGAAACATAGCAACGGCTGCAAACTTACGATAGCTGCAGGTCGAAGCAGCAGTGTTCGCTAAGTTTGTAGCCTACCGTGCAGTGCTTTTTAGCCTTGCGGAGGCATTTGTCAAGTTCCACCGACTCATTGAGCATCTACTATGCCACGATTGCATTGGGCAGTCGCGCTGCTGCTGATGTCTTCTCTGGCAGCGCAGGCGCAGATTTATAAACCGCTGACGTTTACCGAGTACACCCTTCCCAATGGTCTGCATGTGATCTTGCGGCAGGACCGAACTGCACCCGTTGTCACCACGGTTGTCTGGTATCGGGTCGGCTCGCGCTACGAAGACCCGAAGCGAACCGGGTTCGCTCACTTTTTCGAGCATTTGATGTTCGAAGGCACCGATAGCCTCAAGCGCGGGGAAATTTCGAAGTTGATTCAGCAGGCTGGTGGTGAGCTGAACGCATTTACTTCGTTCGATCAGACCGTCTATCACATGCGCGTTCCATCGAATGCGCTTCCGCTGGCACTATGGATTGAGTCGCAGCGCATGCGGGGTCTGAAAATTGACACTATTGGTGTCGAGACCCAGCGCGGTGTGGTCAAAGAGGAGCGCAAGATGCGCTATGAAAATTCTCCCTACGGCGTGTGGAATATCCGCATGTTTGAGCGGCTGTTTGCGGGCACGCCCTATAGCTGGACACCAATCGGCGCATCGCAGCACATTGATAGCGCCGCCATTGCTGAATTCAAACAGTTCTACGACCAGTACTACGTTCCCAATAATGCCGTCCTGGTGATCAGCGGTGATTTTGATGAGCCGGAAGCGCGGAGTATGGTCGAGTCGTACTTTGGTTTTCAGCCACCCGGACCGCCGCCGCTGCGAGATTCGATCCCTGTTCCCCCCTTTCACGGGGAAATTCGCGATACCATTTACGATTCGAAAGCACAGCTCCCAGCCGTGTTCATCGGGTATCGCACCGTTCCCGAGGGTCATCCCGATAGCTACGCGCTGCAAATGCTCATGGACATTTTAGCCAACGGCGAGAGCTCGCGTATGTACCGTTCCCTTGTTGACAAAGCCCAGGTCGCCGTACAGAGTTCGGTGTTCCCCTACGAGCTGGAGAAGGTCGGTGCAGCTATCTTGGTTGGTGTTGCTGCGCCTGGCAGAAGCATTGATACCGTCGAGAAAATGATGTACGCCGCCATTGATAGTGTTATCGCGCACGGCGTTACCGAAGCAGAGTTCGTCAAAGCCCGCAACATTGCCGAAGCCCGCTTCATCGCAGACAAAAAAGGAACGTATCAAACAGCACTGGCGCTGGCACGGGCGTATGCGTTTTTTGAAAACGCAGCATTTGTCAACACGGAAATGCAGCGCTTCTACAGCATTCGCCGCGAAGACTTGCAACGCGTGGCGAAAAAATATTTCGGCACACCCAATCGGGTCGTCCTCACGTTCATTCCATCACAAGCGAAGGAGGGCAACTAACATGAATCGCATCATAGCCGTCGCAATTACTTTACTGCTGGCGCTCGGCAGCAGCTCGGCACAACCCAAACGCGGACAGCAGAAAAAAAGTGAACAAGCACCGCTGATTCCCGTTCCACAGCAGGTTCTTTCAACGCCTGCAATAGAGCCGCCGAAAGTGTTCGATCCGCGACTGCGTCCGGACATCGGTCAGGTGCGGGAGTATGAATTTCCGCGCTACGAGGAAGCAACACTCAAAAACGGATTGAAAATCTACGTCATCGAGGATCACCGTCAGCCAACAATTGGCTTCCGCCTCCAGGTGCGGGCAGGCGAGACGTTCGATGGTGTCAAACCGGGACTGTCCTCGCTGATGGCAAATCTGCTGACCAAAGGAACCCGCCGCCGTACCGCTCTTGACATCGCCAGTGCGCTCGATAGCATCGGCGCGGATCTATCGGCATCAACGGGTGGCGAACTGCTCACCGTCACCGCCAGTGGACTCAAAAAGCACATGCCGCTTCTGCTGGCGATATTTTCCGACGTTCTGCTCAATCCAACCTTCCCGAAAGAAGAACTCGACAAACTGATGCCGCAGGTGATTGCCTCGATCAAGCAAGAAAAATCGCGTCCCTCGCAACTGGCAATGGCACTGTCGCGCATGGTGCTCTATGGGCCAGACCACCCCAGTGCGCAGCGCCGTACCGAAGAAAGCGTCAAGGCGATCACCGTTGAGGATATCCAGCGCTTTTACACGACGTACGTCCGCCCCAACAATGGAGCATCACTGGCAATCGTCGGGGATGTTACGCTCAAAGAGGTTATTCCTCAGATCGAAGCAGCATTCCGCCGATGGGAAGCTTCGCCAGTTCAGGTCAAACCTCTGCCTGAACCGAAGCCGCTTCCTCGCGGAGTGTACGTTGTGGAGCGACCCGGATCGGTTCAATCTACCATTGTGCTCTGCGGACTTGCACCAGGGCGCAAAGACCCCGATTACGAAAAACTCGATCTTGCCGTTGAGTTGTTGGGTAATGGTTTCAGCGGGCGTCTATTCAAGACACTTCGCGAAACCTACTCGTTTACCTACACGCCGTATGCCTTCCTGACGCAGGGGAAGTACTTCAATCGGTTTGTTGCCGGTGCCGATGTGCGCACAGCCGTTACCGATTCGGCAATCTTGGTGCTGCGCCGTGAAGTAGAAAAAGTTGCCAACGAACCAGCAGCCGAGGAGGAGTTCACCGTTATCAAGCAAAACATCCTGGGCAACTACCAGATGAATTTCGAGCAGCCATGGTTTGTGGCGTCCATCCTTCAAAATGCAGACTACCTGGAATTGCCACCGGAATACTTCAAATCGTATCCACAGCGACTGATGGCGTACTCACCCTATGATGCGCTCGCTGCTGCGGAACGGTATTTGCAGCCGCGAAATTGGTGGCTGATCGTTGTCGGCAAACCAGGTATTGCCAAAGAACTCGAACGCTACGGCGATGTCTATCGCTACGACCTGGACCTCAAGCAGGTTGGGTCTGCCGAGCCAGAAGCTGTCTCGATGAGTGTTGATGAGTTACTTGGTCGCTACGTCAAGGCGCTCGGCGGTGAATCAGCGTTGGCTGCCGTGCAGAGTGTGGTCAAAACATCGTCGGTGACGCTCAGTGCCGGCGGGCAGCAGTTCACCGGGACCTTGACCGTCAAGCAAAAGGCGCCGAATAAACTCTATCAGCAGCTCTCGCTGCCGGTGGTGCAGCAAGAAGAATGGACCGATGGCACTGCTGCGTGGATAAAACAAGGGCAGCAACCCCCCAAGCCGATGCCGGATGAAGTGGCGCGCAACACAATGGACCGTGCAAATATGTTCTACGTCGCAAAACTT
>JBBIUD010000187.1:0-4105 GCA_037440485.1 Chlorobiota bacterium | reverse complement strand
AAACATCGCTATGAGGCGTTCGTCGTTTGGTATTGCGAAAATAGACCAGGCAGTACTGGATGAAACTTGAGGCAACAATTGCTTTTCGCTATCTCCGCAATCAGCGTTCGGTGCAGTTCAGCGGGCTGATTGCGACGCTTGGATTAGCCGGTATAGCAATCGGTGTGGCAGCGGTTATTTGCGTTGCCTCGATCTTTCTGGGATTCCGCCAGCTCTTCGAAGAGTTGATGTTGCGCATTGATCCGCACGTTCGCATCGTTGGTCGCCAGGGCAAATATCTTGCCGCACTGGATACACTCCAGCATATGCTTGAGCAGTCACCGGGGACCATCGTTGCACGTGTGCTCGATGGTCGCGCTCTTGCTGTTCACCGTGGAGCAATGCATGTCCTGCAGGTGCGTGGTTACGACGATACCGCGCTTGCACGAATTCGTTCGTTTCACGATGTGCTCATAGTTGGAACGATTCCGCGCCGGCCTAATGATGTTGTGCTGGGCGCCACAGCCGCCGAAAGATTAGGGGTATTGCCCGGCGACACGCTTCAGCTTATTTCGCCGGAATATGTCCACGCTGCCGCCGTCGGTGTCGGATTACCCCATTGGCTCTCGGTCCAGGTCACAGGTATCGTGCTCACCAACGACCGCACGTACGACAATGCACTTGCGCTCACGACTGTATTGACTGCTGCCCGACTCTTTTCAACCTCCCCATCGCATGTAACAGCGCTGGATGTGTTCTGTTCCAACCGTGACCACGGCGACGCGCTGGCAGAACAGCTCCGTACCCGGCTCGACGCACGCTACCGCATCTTGAGCTGGAAAGACTTGCATCGTTCGATGTATGCTGTCATGGAATGGGAGCGCATTGCATCGTTTCTGGTACTCTCGTTGATCATTTTGCTTGCCGTGTTCAACATTGTCGCCATGCTCACGATGACGGTCATCTCAAAGCAGCGCGACATTGCAGTGTTTCGAACACTCGGTGCGAATCAGAGTGTGATAGCGCGCATTTTTCGATTGGAAGGGTTGATGGTTGGTGCTATAGGAACACTGGTGGGAACTGCAGTCGGTGTCGGGCTTTGCCTCGGGCAGCAACACTACCACTGGATAATGCTCGACAGCGAGCAGTACATCATGCAAGAACTTCCTGTTGCCCTTGATTGGGGCGCAGTCATTGCGGTTGTAACGATTAGTTTGACAGCTTCACTGGTAGCATCAGTGTCGCCGGCACGTCGTGCGATGCGAACCCCTATTGCCGAATCATTGCGCTTTGAATGATGAGCACCCATACAACCGGGCACCGTGGTGAGGACATCGCTGAAGAGTACCTCCGCGGTTTGAATTACCGAATTGTGGCGCGAAATTTCCGACTCGGTCGGCACGGTGAAATTGATCTGATTGCCTGGGATGGAACGACGTTAGTTTTCATCGAGATCAAGTACCGGCGAACACGCACCTACGGCACACCAGAAGACTCGGTCACACCACGAAAGCGCCTGCAGATCCGCCGCATTGCTGAGGGTTTTCTTGCTATTTGTCCCCAGAATGCCACCGAGTACCGTTTCGACGTTATCGCCATCGAAGGTAGCCCGGCGGAACCTGTCATTCGCCACTGGAAAAATGCGTTCTGGTAGTCAGCGGTGCATGGTCATGATCACCTCAATCCCCGGCTGCCGGCTAATAAACTCTACCTCATCAACCAGAGAACGCATCAGGAACACACCGCGCCCACCTTCACGCAAGAGATTGTCTCGCATTCGCGGGTCCGGCAATGCATCCGGATCGAAACCACTACCAAAATCGCGGACATGAACCCGAATGAGATCATCGCAGGCTTCTACGACCAGTTCGACGTTCTTTCCCGGATCAGACTTATTCCCATGGACAATTGCGTTTGTCACTGCTTCCATTGTGGCAACGATCAGATTGAATCGCCGCTCCGGATTGAGTGCTTCGACCGCAGGAATGCTGCGGAGGAATGATTCAATGCGCGGGATGATTTCCCGGCTGCTTGATTCGATCAGGTGGTACTGCTCCATGAAACAGCCAAAGTGTACTGCGATTGCGGCATCATAAGACGTGTATATTTGTGTTGAGTGTTTTGTGTTGGGCATATAGATCGGACGGCACGGTGAAGCAAACAACGAATCCGAAGCTCTACTACTCAATTCGCGAGGTTAGCGAGCTGTTCGACGAGGAGCAACATATTCTCCGCCATTGGGAGCGGGAAATTCCAGTGTTGCGACCGAATAAAAATCGTGCGGGCAATCGCATTTACACTGAGCGCGACCTTCGTGTGCTTCGCGTGTTGAAGGTCCTCATTCGTGAACAGCATAAAACAATTGCCCAGGTTCGCCAGCTTCTGGCAAATGGCATACCAGAAGAACTCGAATCCATCGCCAACGATGCAACCATTGAGCAGCGCTACGCTGGGGTACGCCGTTCTGCTGTCACGACGGCACCGCTGGGCAGCAACGACCAAGTCATTACTCTTCCTCGCGCTGAAGCAGAACGCCTGCTGGCAACACTCAAACAGATTGAACAATTGCTGGGAGACTAACGCATGAGATTCCATTGCATCGTTGCAGCGGCCATTGTGGTGATCACTGCACCAGTTGCAGCACAGACTTCGATTCGCACTGTTACCGCAGCGCACGCAGGAGATGTTCTCGGTGTGTTCATCAACGAAGCCAATACAGCCGTCGCCAGTTGCAGTATTGATGGCACGATCAAGCTCTGGCGCTTGCCGTCGCTTGAACTCATCTGTACTCTGAAAGGACACAGCAGTAGCGTTAACAACATTTCGTTCTCTGGTGACGATGCGTTCCTTGCCAGTGCCAGCAGCGATCGAACGACTCGTGTATGGTCTGCCAGTGGCTGTACTCAATCAACAACTCTCCGCGGTCATCAGGGTGATGTGTTCTGCGTGTACTTTAGCCAAAGCGATACCGGGCACTTTATTGCCACCGGCAGCACCGACCGAACAGTCAAAATTTGGGATTGGCGCAGTGGCGCAGAACTCAAAACATTGCGCGGTCATACCGGTGCCGTCACGGGCGTGGCATACAGCTACAACGACAGCCTCATCGCATCGTGCGGCGACGATATGCAGGTGCTAGTCTGGTCTCCGTTGCGTCAGACACCAGTGATTGTGCTCGTTGGACCGCCTCACACTGCACCGTGTACAGCCGTACTCTTCTCGTTCGATAGTCGGTACCTTGCCTCCGCAGACCGCGATGGATTCATCAAGATTTGGAGCCTTCCGAACGGTCAATTGCTCCGAACACTTGATGCACACGATGGCTACGCCAGCGACGTGACCTTTGCAGCCGATAACATGACACTGTTCAGCGCTGGTCACGATGGCGCCATTAGAGTCTGGAACATTCTCACAGGCGCAGCACTGGACAGCCTCCAGATCGGCGTTCCGATTTGGAGCATAGATGTAACAAGCGATGGCAACACGGTCATTGCCGGTTGCAGCGACGGTTCACTACGCATTTGGAATCGTCTTGCCGCTGGCGAGGATAAAAAATCTCCACCACTTCGAAAGAAACGCTGATGCGACTTACCCTCTGGTTTGCGTTAGTTGCTACAATTTCACTCAATGCCCAGATAGCCCCAACCGTCCTGTTACGCGGTACTGTGCGAGATGGAAGCCAGCCGGCACGAGTAGATATTCTCTTCCGCGATGAACAAGGCAATACTATCCGCGCCAAAAGCGCGCACGATGGTTCATACCAAGCCGTCCTGCCACCTGGGCATAAATACAGTGTGACCATTACAAACGACAATCTCGAGCGCTACACGTTCAGCTACGAGATACCGCCGATGACCAAATACACCGAGCTAACACAAGACTTTTCGATCGGTTCGACGTTTGCCAGTACAGGCTCGGATACGCAGAGTAGCAACAATCAATCGGCCAAACCAACTAAGAAGCGCGCGAAAGTGAAAAAATCTAAGCGGAGCAAGTGAAAACTCAGTGTACGACAATTTTGAGCGTTCTGCTTCTTTCCCTACTGCCGCTGCATGCGCAGGTGGGAGTAACGATTTTGCTGCAAGGTGTTGTCCTCGATGCACAGACTCGAAAACCGATAACGGCA
>JBBIUD010000186.1:0-4108 GCA_037440485.1 Chlorobiota bacterium | reverse complement strand
AGCAGCACCGACGACACTCGAGTCGTATGCAGCATTGCCCGTTCGATTGCCGGTAGAGTCGAGCTGATAGCGCTCGTACACCCAATAATTCCCTTCCGACATGGGCATATAGTCAGGGGTCGTTGTGCTTGGGTTGGTTGTACCGGATTTGCACGCTGCAAACCAGAATATGCTAATTGCAATGCATGCACCGAGCGGGAATGTACGTTTCATCGCTGTGCCTCCAGATAGTGAGTGAAAAGTTTTTCAATTGCTCCCAAAGCTCGATTGCTCCAGGTGCGGAGGGTGGGGGACTCGAACCCCCACAGGCTCATCGCCCGGCGGTTTTCAAGACCGCTGCCATACCAATTAGGCGAACCCTCCTGCTGTACGCAAAAATGCAACACGTCTCTACTTTTGACCAAGTTCAACATGACGTCCATCGCATTGAACAACGGTATAGTCCGGCTCTGGTCGCGTAAGGAAAACAACGACCTCCAAATGGTTGCGGTCCCACGGTGCTTGCTGAAGATTGTAGCTGTAGGTTCGTTCGAATTTTGTGCCTGCTTGTGCAGTCGAGCCGATGAGTGCTTCTCCGTATGCGCCTAAAGGAGCATCGCGCAAAACGTGCCGATGTACGTAGTTCTGAATGTACGTTCCGTTGTCGAGTTGCGGTGCAACGACGCTATCTTCGACAATGTAGTAGCCGATATTGATCGGATACGGTACATCCTCGAGCAGTTCGAGCGTGATGTTCAGCGTCAGTTGATTTTGTACAGTATCACAGCGAGCATGTGTGGTGATGGCAATGGGTGTTGAGGTTCGCAACTCGGTGTTAAGTACAGTACCCCAGTTTTGAACACCGACAACAAAGGACGAACCATCAATTTTTGTCCGGTTTATGACGGCTGCTGGATACAGCGAGACGCGAAACCGAGAATTGAGTTCCTCGCCTGCGGCAGTCCGAAAGTCCGTGGGGTAGCCTTTCCGTGAGTCTGGGCGTGCGAAGTCTCCCGCATGGATCGAGACAATAACAATGCTATCACCAAAAACGCCAGCAAGCTCAGCTAATTTGCGATGACCAATTGGGCAGTTGGTGCATTGTGCGCCCGTGAACTCTTCAACGAGCACTTTGCGAAAGCTAATTCTGCCGCTATCGGTGGTGGTTGTATCAGTACGAACTGAGCGTGTGTAGGGTGGTGTGATGACATCGCATCCTGCAATGCTCAAGCCAATGATAATCACCAAAATTCTGCTGGCGTGTTTCATACTCTACAGCGATGATTGTGTGTCCACATCAATGGTAAGCCGAACCGACTGTGTCGCGTGCTGTTCGTTATATGCAGCCCATGCAGTCAAGATCGCCCGACGAAGTTCGACGCCATTTGGATCGAGCTGACGATCTCCTTTGACGAGTAAAATTCGGCGATATTTGCCTTGGATGCGATCGAGGCTTGGGCGAGCTGGTCCTAACGTTGATACTGCGGCAACACCACGCGGCATATAGTGTGCAAAAGCATGGGCATGACGCTCGACCTGTTCGACATCAGTGCCCGAAAACTCGATCAAAACAAGCCGCGTAAACGGAGGATAGTTGGCTTCGCGTCGTTCTTGTAGTTCATCGCTGTAGAAGAGGTCATAGCGATAGAGCCGTGCACACTGGATTGCTGTATGCTCCGGATGGGCTGTTTGAATGATGACCTCTCCGGGCTGTTCAGCACGTCGTCCTGCCCGACCAGCCACCTGGGTGAGCAGTTGGAATGTCCATTCACCGGCACGGAAATCGGGTATGTACAGTTGCATATCAGCGTTGATTACACCGACTAACGTCACACGACCAATGTCGAGACCTTTTGCAATCATTTGCGTGCCGACAAGAATATCAATCCGACCGTTTGTGAAATCATGCAGTATTCGCCGAAGCGAGCCTTTGCCGGCTGTGGTATCACTATCAACGCGAGCAATAACCGCCTGTGCTGAATTCTGTTTCAGCAACGCATCGAGTTCATCTTCGATCCGCTGCGTGCCGGCACCAATCGCAACGAGTGTAGGGTTCCCACAGCTCGGGCAGTGCTCAGGGACCCGATAACTTCGACCGCAGTAATGGCAACGAAGCTGATTGGTGTGCTTGTGGTAGGTGAGGGCAACGTTGCACTGGGTGCAATGCGGTACATGCCCACATTCTGGGCACTCTAAGCGCGGCGCAAAACCACGACGGTTATGGAGCAAAATAATTCCTTCGCGCCTGCGAAGGCGAGCGATGATTGCATCCAGTAGTGTCTTGGAAAAACGCCCACTCATTCGCTGATGCTTTCGCTCCTCGATCGTGTTGATTACGCGGATGACCGGTAGCTGCGCCCCATCAGCACGAGCAGCAAGCTCAAGCAAATGGTAGCGTCCGGTTGCAGCATTGTACATGCTTTCCAGTGATGGCGTAGCAGAACCTAAGACAACAACAGCGTTCTCCAAATGTCCTCGCATGATCGCTGTGTCGCGCCCATTGTACCGTGGTGCTGGTGATTCTTGCTTGTAACTGGATTCGTGCTCTTCGTCAACAATGATGATGCCGAGCATCGTCAGTGGTGTGAAGACTGCACTGCGAGGACCCAAGACGACACGCACTTGACCGTTCCGAATTGCTCTCCATGCGCTGTAGCGCTCGCTGGGACTCATGCGACTGTGGAATGCAACAACTGTCCCGCCGAACGCAGCCGTAAAACGGTCAATCAATTGCGGTGTGAGCGAAATTTCAGGCACAAGCACTAATGCTGTTTTCCCATCGGCTAGTACTTGCGAGATTGCGTGCATATAGACGAGCGTTTTTCCACTGCCTGTGACTCCATGCAGAAGAAAAGTTTTTGCTCGATTTGCTGTAATCGCTTCAGTAATGCGTTCAACAGCGTGCTTCTGTTCATCGTTCAGTTGAAGGTCTATTTCACGTTGTGTCGGTGCAAGGGAGGCAGGGTTGCTTTCGATTGCTTGTGGACGCTCGATGTGCTGCACTCCCAGATAACCTTTCTCGACCAGTGCGCGAAGGACACTATCGCCAACACCTGCAGCAGTGCGAGCTTGATGCCAGGGAATTGGGATACTGCCGGCTGTGTGTGCGATGACAGCCAATGCTTGTGCTTGCTTGGGAGCGCTCGATTCCAAGTCAAGCAAGACACGCTCAAGGTGCGACGGATTTGTTCGCAGTTCGGTTGAAAGAACAAGGCAACGTTCCGTTTTTGGCTTATGCGTAGTTTCAAGCGTGCTCACAAGTTGGATATACCCATCGCGTTCGAGCGCCTCCAGTTGTGCTGTGATACTTCCGGTTTGAATTTGACGCTCTAAAAATCCAATCGTAACAGCACCGCTTTGACGCTCGAGTACATCGAGCAGTTGAGCACGCTTGGGTGCACGACGTTGCATCAGTTCGCGTTCCTCGGCTGTCGGAACGCGACGCAGTTGTACTCGAAGAACTGTGTGCTGTGAAAACTCGCGGGGAAGTGCGGCTGCCAGTGCTTCACCCCATGAACAGAGGTAGTATTCAGCTATCCAGCGCGTCAGGTCCAGTATGGAGGGTATAATCGCTGGTTCGGTATCGTCGAGTATTTCCTCAACGGGCTTGGCATCGGGACGTGATGGAACATCTACTTCGACGACGATTGCGGTGTAGCTTTTTGTACCAAAGGGCACCACGACACGGAAGCCACGCTCGATGATGCAGTCATCGGGCACAGTGTAGGTGAACAGTTTCCGCATCGGTAGCGGCACAGCGACATTGATGTAGCGACTCATGTGATGCTACCGTGCGTGGTTAGCGTGTCGAACTGTTTACCAGTTTCGAAGCATCTCGATGAAGAGCCGTACGCCAACGCCCGTGCCTCCTTTCGGTGTATAGGCACCTTCTTTGGGTGCCATACCGGTGCCAGCAATATCCAAATGTGCCCATGGATAATTGCCGATAAAGTGCTTCAAAAAGAGCGCTGCTGTAATCGCTCCAGCCGGTCGTCCGCCAGTATTCTTGACATCGGCGATGTCGCTTTTGATTTGGTCGAGATATTCGTCGTGCAGTGGCAGCTCGCAAACGTATTCGCCAGTTACTTCAGCAGCACGCTTGATGCGTTCAAGCACGCTACGATCGGTT
>JBBIUD010000185.1:0-4110 GCA_037440485.1 Chlorobiota bacterium | reverse complement strand
GACTTTCGTCATTGATGAGTGTATGGAAGCGTCGGAGTGAGCCAAGCTCCCGCTCGACCTGTCCGATGGAGAGTGTTCGTGCATGGGCGCTGGCAGGATGACGGAGGTAGCGATCGAGATGTTCGTCCCACATCTGCTGCAGCTTCGGTGGGCAAATAACAAGCGTTGAACTGCTGGTGTGTTCGTGCAAGACTCGGGCAACAGCCGTTGCCATCAGTGTTTTTCCCAATCCCACGACATCGGCGAGGATGACACCACCGTTGTGTTTGACCAGCTTAGCGGCAAGCTGCACAGCGGCGATCTGAAAATCGAGCAGTATTCGGCGCAAGTCGGGCGGAATCTCGAACTCGCGCTGTCCAAGCCGTGCGTTCTCTGAAAGGTGATAGGCAACCTTCAAGTAGATCAGGTAGGGCAAATGCTCAATTTTTTCGATTGGCTCGCCTGCCCAGGATTGATCAATGATGTCGGCAAGGTCCAGCGAAATGTCCAGCGAAAAGGGATCATTCCATCGTTGGTCGAACCAATGGTCAAGTTTTTCTGCTGCATCCTGTTCGACGACGTCAACGTTGAGTTCACCCTGTTCGTAGAGTCCAGCGTAGGTCAGGTTGCTACTTCCGACAAAGCCAATCCGTGGCGTGATGTGGTCGGGACGCTTGATCAGATAGAGTTTGGCGTGGAGGGGATAACGGGTGTGCAGTTTGATCTGGACAGTGCCACTGCGGAGTTGGGCAGAGAGCATGCGCAGCGCAGACTGAGCACTTTCGGTTGGGATACCACGCGTGATTTGCTGGCAGAGCAATTCGAGCATTGTCTTGCGATAATGGCGTGCTTGTTCGCCGTCGGTCCTGTGCCCTGCGGCTAATGCCGGATCAATACCGCGCTCGATGTCCACTATGCCGATGAGCACCTTGCATGGTGGGTCCTGCGGATAAGGCACAAGCGATTCGATCAACCCGCCGAGTGCACGCCACCCTTTCAGGTTGAGAAATCCAATGCAAGCTTTCACTTGATATGCACTGCCGATAAACGCGCTCAACTGGTCAAGCAGCCGAACCTCAACGTTGTCAATAATGGTGGGCATTGCGGTAAATTGATTGTGCGACAAGCGAAAATTATCACTTTCTCGGCATGAGCACGCACACACGTATTGATGCAGCAGATGCTCGGTGCTTTTTGCTCACCGATTTTGGCGATCGCGATTCGTATGTGGGTGTGATGAAAGCCGTCATGCTCGGCATTGCACCGTCGCTGACGATTGTTGACCTTTGTCATGCGATCGAGCCACAGGATGTTATCTCGGCAGGGTATGTGCTGCTCACAGCAGTTCCGTACTTGCCGGGCGGCAGTGTTGTCGTTGCCGTCGTAGATCCCGGTGTGGGCACGCAGCGGCGGATACTTGCGCTCGCGTTCGATAGCTGGATACTCCTTGCACCGGATAATGGGTTAGCCTCCATGGTGCTCGATCGGTTCGAGTGTCGGGCGGCATGGGAAATCATTTGGCAGCGGTGGCGCTCGTCTGCACCGAGTGCGACCTTCCATGGGCGCGACATCTTTGCGCCATGCGCAGCACTGCTCGCTTCGGGACAGCGAACGCTCGAGCAAGTAGGCGAAAAGATTGACCCCGCTACTGTTGTCCGTATTGAAACGAATCCCACACGCACTGCCGATGGTATTGCTGCGACGATGCTCCACGTGGACCGATTTGGGAACCTGATCACCAACGTTGAAGCAGCACGCTGGGGAATTACCGCTGGCAGTTGGCTGTGCCGAATCTCCGATGATCTCTTACCAGTGCTGCGGACGTTCGGAGACGTACCCCCTGGGCAGCCCCTTGCCTACATCGGCAGCAGCGGCTTTGTCGAGATTGCTATTCGAAATGGCTCTGCTGCGGCACGGTACGGGAAAAACGCCCCACTGCTCCTGGTCCCGGTGAAAGAGTGATTGGACACCGCGATAGTACTCGCCCTAAAACTTCTGGTGCACATTGATGGTGGCATGATCAATTTCCTCAGCAAAAAAATCCGACAATTGTTGTCTGGTTTCGTAATTTGGACTTGGTCTAAGTTAGTCTCACAAACATTTTGCTTGTCTATGCGCTTTGTTTCGTTGATGTTGCACGGTGTGATTGCGGTGTCGGTTTGTGTTGCTGGTAGTGATCGTGTTCACCCGCGGCGGAGTGATACGGTGGAAGTTGTGAAAGCGCCGGTTGTCGTCGAAGGTACGGCAGTTTCAGTTCGGCGCGTACTGCCAACAATCGAAGGGATGCGCATTATTGGGAGCAAGAAAGCAGAAGAGCTTGTGCTGTCACCGGGCGATGCAAATCTTGCGCTGAACAATACTCGGCAAGCTTTCTCGAGAGTGGCAGGTGTGATGATCTGGGAAAACGATGGTAGCGGTGTTCAGGCGGGAGTTGCCGTGCGTGGCTTGAGTCCGAATCGGTCGTGGGAATTCAACACACGGATGGACGGCGCTGACATTGCTGCCGACATTGCCGGCTATCCAGAGGCGTACTTTACGCCCGCCTTTGAATCGCTCGAACGGATCGAGATTATCCGTGGTGCGGCAACGCTGCAGTACGGACCGCAGTTTGGCGGGCTGCTCAACTACGTGACGAAATCAGCGCCGGCTGGTACAGCACTTCGATTGGAATCCTCGCAGATGGGTGGGCAGAATGGCTATTACTCAACCTACACTGCTGTCGGCGGTTCATCCGAGCAGTGGTCGTACTATGCATTCGTCAACTATCGCCGCTCCGATGGATGGCGCTTGCCGGTGCAGCTTCGCTCTGGTCAACAGCGCGAAAGCGATGGTTTCTGGCAGTATTCGATCATGCCAAAAGTTGAATACCGCCCATCGGATAAAACGCGGGTTATTGCCGAAGCGACGCTGATGAACTACCGTATGCAGCAACCCGGAGGGCTTGATTCGGCACAGTACGCGCTCAACCCACAGCAGGCGATGCGCTACCGTGATTGGTTCGGTGTGCGATGGATCGTACCAACCGTGACTTTGCAGCAGAGCATCAACGAGCGGCTTCAATTGGAGGCGAAACTCTTTGGCGTATTCGGTGACCGGGAAAGCATTGGACTGACGACATCACCGACTATTGCCGATACCGGAACCAATCCGCGCCGAGTCAACACTGACAATTACCGTAACGCTGGGCTCGAACTCCGCACACGCTACGATGTTTCGATGTTCAACGGTGAACATCCACTGGCTGCGGGTCTGCGCTTCTATCGCGGCTCGACTGTTCGCCGTCAAGGTCGCGGACCCGATGGGGATGGATTCAGTACCGAGTTTACCAGTGCGCTGACACGCGATTTAGAGTTTACAACGCAGAACATTGCCGCATTTGTTGAATGGAATCTTCGGGTAAGCAACAGCGTGAACGTTACACCAGGTGTGCGATTCGAATGGTTGCGGATGCAGGGAAGCGGGCGTTACTCGCGCGAGAAATCGGCATCATCGGCGCAAGCATTCGATACGCTTGGACCGATGCTGCAGTTCGATAAAACCGCAACAGAGACACTCCCGTTGCTTGGTCTTGGTGTGCAGTGGCGCACCAGCGACAGAGTCGAACTCTATGCCAACGCCTACCAGAGCTGGCGTCCTGCACAGTTTAGCGAGCTATTCCCAAGCGATCCGAGCGTTGCCGTTGATCCAGCGTTACACTCATCGCGTGGGGTCAGCACTGACGTCGGCTTGCGCGGCACGCTCGGCGGTGGTGTTGTCAGCTTCGATGTATCGGGCTTCTACCTCTACTACGGCGATCGGATCGGAACGATTGCTCGGAGTGCTCTCGGTGCAGATACGGTGCTGTTGAGCAATGGTCAGACACAACTTCGCCGCAATCTTGGCACCAGTGAGCACCGCGGCGTTGAGTTTTACGCTGAACTTTTTACTGATCGCCTTGTTTCGCTTGGTCAGCAGCGTGTCTCGATCTTTGTCGCCGGTGCGTTTACCGATGCTCGCTACACGGGCGGACAGACATCCGGCAAACGAGTCGAGTATGCGCCCGAGTGGGTAGTCCGCAGTGGACTACGTTATCAGTGGTCACACCGGCTGACACTGTCATTGCAAGGGAGCTATGTATCGGCGTGTTTTTCT
>JBBIUD010000184.1:0-4116 GCA_037440485.1 Chlorobiota bacterium | reverse complement strand
AGTCGTAATCCCAAGCAGGGTATCGAGAAATGCTCCCATCGTTCGTGCATTCTCGGCGAATACTTTGTTTTGCAGTGCACGCAACCGCGGTGTGAAGAACACTGTTGTTAGCGCAAACAGTGCGATAATGATCGTTGCAATCGCAGCTAAACCCGAGTGGTAGAACCATAGCACTGGTATCAGAACGACAACCAGCACAACGTCGAGCAACGCCTGGACAGTACCGCTGGAGAGCAGACTCCGAAGCTTGAGGTTTTCCTGAAAGCGCTGGATGAAATCTTCGCGTTTGTGTGCGTCGAAGTAACGCTGCCCCAGTTGCAGCATTCGTTCAAAAAAGCGCGCAAAAAATTCGTACTCGAATTCGATGCGCGTCTGCACCACCAGGAGCTGCCGGACGTAGCTCAGAATAAGCTGCATAACGACAACGATGCTCATTGCGACCGCCAGTGCAACAAGCAGCGCATTGTTGCGGAGCACAAGAACATTGTCAATGATGCTTTGGGTAAACAGTGGCAAACTCAACCCCAGCAGTGCCAGCAGCAGCGATGCCAACAGGATTTCAGCCAGTGGGCGGCGAAAACGCTCCCAAGCGAGCTGACGAAGGAGCTGACCGAATGTTCGCTGGCGTGTGCGGTAGCGTTCGATGACCTCGAGGACGTCGGTCTGCGGCGTCAGTATTGGCGAGGGTTCCAGCAAGAGCGCAATACCATTCCACCGCGCAGCAAACTCCTGCAGCGTGAGCTTTTCTTTTCCACTGGCAGGATCGGCAATCCAGACGTGGGTAGGACTGACCCGGTACACAACAACAAAGTGATTGCCACGATAGTGCGCAATCAACGGGAGCGGAACCTGCGCGAAGTGTTCTGCGCGCATGCGAAAGCGTTCGGCTGTGCGTGCCAGTGTCAGCAGATCGGTTCCGTGTGCCCATACCCCAGCAATTTCTCGCAGTGCAGCTTGAACGTTATCGAGACCGTACCAGCGCAGTATCATCGCAAGACAGGTTGTCCCGCACTCGCTGTAGTCGCGCTGTTTGATGAAAGGAAAACTGGCGAGCCGCTTGCGTCGCATGCACAGAAAGAGAAGCTGCAACAATCGGCTGCGAATCTACTGCCGGCGAACAATTTGCTCTCGCTCGGCGCCCGTGGAGACAAGCGTAACGCGCACGCCGCAATAAGACTCGATAAGCTCGATCAATGCTCGTGCTTGCGTCGGCAGTTCGTCTATCGTTGCAGCGCCATCGAGCGATGATTGCCAGCCTGCCAGCTCGATGTATTCTGGCTCGACGGTATCGAGTGTCTGTGCGTCAACGGGAAATCCTTTCAGCCGTTGACCGCCGAGGCGATAGCTGGTGCAGACCTTGATTGTTGGAAAGTGACTGAGCACGTCGAGCTTCGTGAGGGCAAGCTCGGTGATGCCATTGACCATCACCGAGTAGCGGAGCGCTACCAAATCGAGCCAACCGCAACGACGCGGGCGTCCGGTCGTTGCTCCGTATTCGCTTCCGATTGTGCGAAGCTGTTCACCGGTCTGATCGGTGAGCTCTGTTGGGAACGGTCCATTCCCGACGCGGGTGGAGTATGCTTTTGCAAGTCCGATGATGCGATCAACGGCGGTCGGCGGGATACCCAACCCGGTGCAAGCGCCGCCACTGGTGGGATTGGAGCTGGTGACGAATGGATAGGTGCCGTGATCAACGTCGAGCAATGCTCCTTGCGCGCCTTCTGCCAGAATGCGCTTCCCCTCGGTCAGGGCTGTGTGGAGCAGAGAAGTCGTGTCGGTAACGAACTCGTCAATGTAGCGATCAAATTCGAGATATTCCGAAACGATCGCTTCGACGTCGAGCTGCTTGGTGTGATAAATTTTTTCGAGCAGGGTGTTTTTTTCGGCAAGATTCGCTCGGAGTTTCTCTTCCAGAACGTTGCGGTCGAGGAGGTCAACCACGCGAATGCCGGTGCGCGAGTACTTGTCAATGTAGGCGGGACCGATACCCCGACCGGTTGTACCGATGCTCTGGTGTTGCTCGCGGGCTTGGTCGAGCAGTTTGTGGTACGGCATAATCACGTGTGCCTTGTGGCTGATGAATAGCCGTCCCCGAATCGAAACGCCCAGCGACTCCAGCATCGAGATTTCCTGGCGGAGTGCGACTGGATCGAGCACAACGCCATTGCCGATGACGCAATGAACATGCTCGTGGAGAATTCCTGATGGAATCAGGTGCAGAACGACCGTTCGACCCTGGCACACCAGCGTATGTCCTGCGTTTGCGCCACCCTGATACCGCGCCACAATGTCCGCCTGGCTGGCAAGCACGTCCACAATTTTGCCTTTTCCTTCATCGCCCCACTGGGCGCCAACAACTATGGTGACCATGGGCAGGTGCTATGCGAGTGCGTCGGTAACCGATGGGCTGATCGCGAAGACGCTATCGAGATGGGTGATCTCGAGCAACAGGCGCATTTTATCCGGCACGGCTGCTAACGTACAGCGCTTGTCCTGGGAACGAAGCGTTGCCAGCGCTGCCACGAGCATCCCCAACCCCGAACTGTTGATGAGCTCGACCTTGCTGCAGTCGAGGATGATATGCTCGGCACCATGACTGACCAACTGCCGCACCTGATCGGTGAACGCAACACTAGACGGACCGCCGGTCAAGTGAGAATCCAGCGTGATGATAGCTGCTGAATCGAGTCGGCGAACATCCATCGGTTATGCTTCTTTGAGTGCTCGGAGAATTTTCGGCTGCCGTGCGCCGCTTGATTCGACAGGTTCTTTCTTGATGCGCTCGGTGTACCAGACAACAAACGCGCTGGCAATGTAGATCGAAGAGTACGTTCCGGTGATGATGCCAATGAGCATTGTGAAGGAAAAGCCGTGTAGCACTTCGCCGCCGAACGCAAGCAACGTGGCAAGCACCAGCACAACCGTCAGAACGGTATTGATTGTTCGGCTCAGCGTTTCGTTGATCGAAAGATTCATCAGCGGAACCAGTGCCATGCCTTTGTGCTTTTCGCGATTCTCGCGGATACGATCGAAGATAATCACCGTGTCGTTGATAGAAAAACCGACGACCGTCAGCAGTGCGGCCAGCACACCCTGATTGAATTCGAGGTTGAGTATCTCCAGCTTTTGCCCAATAAGCACGAATGTAAGCGCAACAAAGACATCGTGCACAAGCGCAACGACCGCGCCCAGTCCGAATATGAATTCGAAACGAAATGCGATGTAGAGCAGAATCGCAACAATTGCAAGCAGCACAGCAATCAAGGCTTTTGTGCGCAACTCACTGCCAATCTTTGGACCGATGCGATCCTCCTTGAGAGTGGTCACCGACTGGTTGGGGAACGATGCACGTAGCGCGTTAACAATTCGAGCCGACGGTGATTGCTCACCATGACCGCTTACCTCGGGAACACGAATGAGGAACTCATTGGCTTTTCCGTAGGATTTGATCTCAGCATTGCTAAATCCAGCCTTCGCAACAGCGGTGCGGACTGCATCGGTGTGTTGCTCTTGCGAAAAGCGAATAGCGACTTCGGTGCCGCCCTGGAAGTCAATACCTAAGCGCAAGCCACCGAATAGCAGCAGCACGAAACCAATGAGGTTGATGACAACCGAGACGACTAGAAAAATCCTGCGCTTGCCGAGGAAGTCAATGTTGGTTTTTCCGAAAAATTCCATTGTTGAAACTCTGCTAAGTGGTTATCAGCTTTGAGGAGCAGGGAGAACTTCGCCGAAGCTAATACGAGCATTGGGGCTACGCGATAGCCAGAGGTCAATAATCGCACGCGAAACGAGAATGCTGGTAAACAGTGTCGTGAGAATACCGATCATCAGTGTTGTTGCAAAGCCTTGAATTGGTCCGTAACCGAGCACAAAGAGAATCAAGCCGGTCAGAAATGTTGTTACGTGCGAGTCTATGATCGGCGGCAGAGCATGGCGGAAACCTTCGTCAAGACTGGCGCGGAGGCTGCGCCCACGGTGCAATTCCTCCCGAATCCGCTCGAAGATGATGATGTTGGCGTCAACGGCAATAGCCAACGTCAGGATGATCCCTGCAATACCGGGCAACGACAGTGTCCCGCCGAAACCTGCCAGGATGCCAAGGTTGAGCATGAC
>JBBIUD010000183.1:0-4121 GCA_037440485.1 Chlorobiota bacterium | reverse complement strand
CCATCGGGAAATTCCTGCGCGATCTGTTCATGCAGTACAGCCAGCGGCAGCAGCTCATCCGTCAAAATAAGCGCCGTCACTGTACTGGTATCGCCCGCATGGATTGCCGTCAGCGCTTCGACGGCGGATTGTTCGGCAATCATTGCTCGAATCCGGCGGTGAACGGCGGCGTCCGCTGCATGCACCCACACGCGAAGCTGCCAGCAGTCAGACCGGTACCGAATGGGTATGCCCTCATGCTCGAGAGTATTGAGTTCGCCCGCCGTTGCAGCCACCAACACTGCTGCACCGCGTTCGACAGCAATGCCGTGGTGTTGCCATCGGTGTTCGAGAGCAGCGCGGTAGCCGCTCCGATCGAGTTCAATCGCAGAGAGCGGTTCGGCAATCAGAACGAATGTCTGCGGCGTCTGACACGTGCTGCCGATCCGCGTTGATGGACTGGCTGTTGTATCGAGTGCTGCAATCCGCAGCGGAATATTCTGCTGGCGAAGCGGGGCGATCATGGTTGGATAGAGCAGCTTCAGTCCTGCATGCGCAAGCTCGTCGGCATGTTCGTACGAAAGGTGTGGAATCGGTCTGGCACTGGGCACAAGGAATGGGTCCGCTGTATGGATACCCGCAACAGGTGTATAGAGCACAAGCTCATCGGCACCAACGACACGCGCTAGTAGTGCTGCAGTCAGATTCGAGCTTTCTTTTCCCATGGTGGTCACACCGCTTCCATCATAAGCCATCCCCACGTACCCTTCCGTGACAACCACACCACCGCTGTTCAACAACGGCAGCAGCCGGCGCTGAACCCGCTCGGCTGTTGGTTGGTCGAGTGGCTGTGCGTTCCCAAACGCTGCATCGGTAACAATCAGCTCTGTTGCTGGCACTGCTGAAATCGTCAGCCCACGCTCCTGCAGGATGTGTGCAATCAAGTGCAACGCCATGCGCTCACCAATGCTTGTGATTCGGTCGAGTGTTCGAGGAGTCAGTTCACCGGTGAGTCGTGTGCCACGGAGAGCGCTGAGAGTCTGCCCGTACAGTTCTTCGAAGAGCATATCGAGTGCCGCGAGCGTCTCACGGTTTGAAAGAAGATGCTGCGCCATCGTGCGGTGGTGTGCAACGACATCGGCTAGCAGTGCTTGCGCCGTATTGTCATCGCCACTCTCAGCAAGCATTGCTGCGCGTTCGAGTTGGCGTGTTACCAGCGGTAGTGCCGAGACAACAACGACCACCGGCTGAGTATGATCGCGACTCAGTCGCAACACAAGTTGCTCAAAATCTCTCGCCGTGCGGAGCGTTGAGCCACCAACCTTGACAATGTTCATTGCTGCACACCCACCGGTGACCGACTATTGAACGGGAACCACCGATTTCTGCGAGCAAGCAGGACGTACACAATGCACCCAACCGCCAGCACTCCCAGTCCAGTGGCAATCGCCACAGCCGACCGCGAGACAAACAACCACAGCCACAACGCAATGGCAACAATCACTGGCACAGGATAGAGCCACATCCGGAAAGGAAACATCGCCTCCGGATGCCGTCGGTGATACCAAAGTAGCCCCACTGCTTGTCCGACAAACTGCACCAATATCCGCAGCGTCAAGATGCTGGCAACCACAATGCGAAGCCCATCGAACATCAGCACCAGCAGAATGGACATGCCACCAATTGCAAGCAACGAGACATGCGGAAAATTCTTAGTCGGATGAAGCCGTTCAAAGACGCGAAAAAAATTGCCGTCGCGTGCTGCTGCATACGGTATCCGCGAGTAGCCAAGAACTACCGAATACAGTGAACTGAGCGCGACAACAAGCACAAGAATTGTTGTCACCGCTGCAGCACCTCCGCCGAAGACTCGTTCGATAACCATGCTAGCAATGAATTGGTCTGGCTTGGCTTCTTGCCACGGTACAACGCTCAACACCGATAGTTGCATACCGACGTAGAGCGTTGTCACCACTGCAATCGAATAGAACATACTGCGCGGAATCACACGTTCGGGCGAGCGAACTTCTGCCCCAAGGTGGCAAACGTTGTAATATCCCAGGATTGCATACACGCTGCTTTGAATTGCTTCCTGCAGTCCATCGAGTCGCCACAATGACCTGTCGCTGCCAGCAAGGTACGACCAATCACCGCCAACAACACCCGCAACGATGATCCAGAGTAGCGTTCCAATCACTATTACCCACAACAGAACAGACACCTTGCCAATGGTCTCAATGCGCCGATAGAGTGCCACAACGATGACAACGATGACGGCAGCCGCAACAACCTTCCGCTGCCACCACACCGGAAGCGGGAAAAGAAACTGCACATAATTGGTAAAGCCAATCGCCCCCGATGCTACGACAAATGAGGCTTGGAAGACCGTCTGCCAGATAAACAGGAACGACATCACCCGTCCCCACCGTTCGGGTTCGTAGAGCCGCCGGAGAAACGCATAGCTTCCGCCTGCTTCGGGAAACGCAGCGCCGAGTTCTGCCCAGACCATTGCATCAGCAGTGGCAAGCAAGGCTCCAACAACCCACGCCAGCACACAGTGCGGACCTTGCATTGCTGCCATCACCGACGACATCACAATAAACGGTCCAATGCCGACCATGTCAATGGCATTGAGAGCTGTTGCTTGGACCAGTCCCAATCGCCGTTTGAGTCCCACGCTACGCCTCACTCCAGATAAACGGGAAAAGCCACCAGGCAACGATCGCCATGATGACGACGTACAGCAGCATCACACCGATTTCTGCTGCGGCAGAGTAAACATCACCACTGGCAAGCACAGCAGCCGTTGCATCCACACCAAGAAAGAAGACTGGCATCACAATCGGAAAGGCAATGGCGATAAAGACCCATCCCCGAAGCTGCGATGCGGCAACAATGGCAGCCAAGAGCGACGTAGCACCGCCGATCGCAATGCATCCTGCAAGCACTACCACGACAACACTACTGTTCCACGGCAATAATCCAAACAGCACCATCAAAACATACTCGATCAGCCCGACGACAACAAGCCAGACAATACTGGTAAGCATCTTTCCCCAGTACACAGCATCGCTGGGCGCTGTATGCATCAAGTAGCGCAGCGTTCCGCGTTCCTGCTCAACAAGATAGGAGCGGGATACCATCAACATTGCAGCAAAGTAGAACACAATCCAAACAACTCCCGCTTGTATTGTTCCGTCCAGCCGCGTTTGTGGAAATGCGAACGTTAACACTAGCACAGCACCAACCAGAAAATACAGCTCCGCCGCAACCGACTGGCGACTGCGAAACATCGTTAGCAATTCTTTCCGAAGGATTGCGCCAAGCGCTGCAGGAACAATACTCGCTGCCACCGACGGGCATACGGTTGGTGCAACAATCGTCAACGGGGTGGGTTGGCTGATGAATCCAGCGTTGACACCACGAAAATACACCGCACCATCGAGCCGCTCTATTCCGGTTGAAACTCGACTACCGGTGAAACAAGCTCCATCTGCATTCCGCGATGAACAACAACAGCACAGACGTACCTTTTTCCTGCCGAAAAGATGGTCGGTGGGAAACGGCATTCCCACTGAGCGCGTCCCCGCCCAGGTTGTTGGCATGTTGCAATCGGAACCGACGTCATCAGCGCATGCCAGGAGCTTTGACCGATCGCTTGTTCAACGATGCGTAACTCAAGGGCAACGTCCTCGCTAATAGGCTCTGCCGAGCGCCACACACATACTACCATTCCTGTGTCGCTGCGCTCAAGACGAGGCGATGCTACGAACAGCTCCACGTCCGGAATACCAGCAACGACGAAGCGGCGGCACTGCTGCTCTACCAGACGAAGCGAGTCGTTCGGTGCGACTAGGTCAATGCACAAGCGATAATGTCCAGCGGGCAACCGGTTGAGTCTGTAGAATGGTTCGACGGCGAGCAGCAGTTCTGCAAGGATCGCCGACAGAGGGAAGCGCACGGTACCACCCGCAATCATCACCGGCGCAGCGGCAAAAGGCATGCACAGACGAAGATTTTTTCCCTCGATGTGCACGAGCATCCGCAGCGCTATCGGTGCTGGAGCCGATACCGTTACGTGCCAGGAGCTATCCTGCCAGCGCTGAAACTGTGCAGGCATGGTATCAGCAGTGGTAATGGTG
>JBBIUD010000182.1:0-4158 GCA_037440485.1 Chlorobiota bacterium | reverse complement strand
ATCAATGTAGCTATTCACCGCCAACGCCGAGCAGTCCAAACTCCCAAGAATGCTGGGAAAAATGCTGACCCCCATGCCGAAACTGTAATCAACCAAGATGCGGAATTTTCTAGTGCGCACACGCTCGACATCCAGCGTGCGGAGGTACGTTGCAATGTACGATTCATTCTGCCGTTCAGGATAACGCAACTGCCCTACTCGCTCAAACGGCACGCGACGAATGTCTTCGCCGTAAAAGTACCTCTCGATTTTTTTAGTTTGGTCGCTGGGAATATCTCGTCCATCACTGCCAATGAGGACAATGTCGGTCTGATTGGGCTTACGAAATGAACGCCGCACATGGAAACCAAGCGCTGCTCCGCGTGAGCTTGTTGCAATTCGTGTTTGGGGTATGGGTGTTGTTTGTAAGTCCTCGACGTAAATGCCAGCCGACAGCAATCCGGCTACAAGGGCACGCTTGATAATGCGCGATGTTGGGTCCGGATCCCGCGATGATATCACTGTCGCACCGACCGGTAGCGCCGTTCCAATTGCCGTACCTAAACGCGCTGCAAACTCAGCATTCATTTCTGCATTGGACGTCCCGCTGATACGCGCGTCCGTGAATAATTGACGCGACCATTTTTCTTCCTGAATCATTGAGCGGGCAACGATGGCAAATGGCTCAACCGTCTTCCCTGGCCAAAGTTTGATATTCGGATGGAGTGTGGCATGCTCACCAATTCGGCACGAATCTGCGATGAATACATTCTCCATCACGGTTGCAGCCCCGCCAACAGTGACATTACGTCCAAGCACATCCGAATCAAGATATGCTGCCCGACCAACAGTCACATTCTCCCAGAGAACCGACCGATAAATCTGCGCTGCGGCTCCGATCGTGCATCGGTGACCGATGACACTGCTTTCGATGATACTTCCATCGGCAATGGAGACACCATCCCCAATGACCACTGTACCACGAAACTCAACATTTTCCCCAATGCTGCACTCCTTACCTATCCATACATTCCCGTTACGCTGACCAGGGATTGAAACGGAGACGTTTCCGTCGAGCACGTCGAAATGTGCCTGCTGGTACTCGCTGAGATTGCCGATGTCTCGCCAATAGCCGCGTGCAATGTATCCGTAGAGCTTATCTCCACGTTGAAGCATCAGGGGAAACAAGTCCTTGCTAAAATCAAACTCGCGTGCTGGAGGGATCAGGTCGAGCACGTGCGGCTCCAAAATGTAAATACCTGTGTTGATCGTGTCGCTAAAAACCTCACCCCAGCTTGGTTTTTCGAGGAAACGCTCGATCTTACCATTGGCATCGGTAATGACAATGCCGTACTGAAGCGGATTGCTGGCGCGAGTCAAGACAATTGTCGCATCAGCAGCATTGTTGATGTGAAATTCAATAGCCGCACTTAAATCAAAATCAGTCAAAACATCACCGCTGATGATCAGGAATCTTCCATCCTTTATGGATGACTCAGCGTTCTTAATGCTACCAGCTGTTCCGTAGTCGGCTGCTGCAAGGACGTACTCCATTCGAACACCGAATTCCGATCCATCGCCAAAATGCGATGTAATGGCTTCCGGATGGTAGTACAGCACTGACAGTATATCGCTCATCCCGTGCTGCTTGAGCAAGCGAACGATATGCTCCATCATGGGTACATTGACAACGGGCACCATAGGCTTGGGCAGCTCCATCGTCAGTGGTCGCAGCCGTGTCCCGAATCCGCCAGCCATTATGATGGCTTTATGAATCTGCATCCGTGGGCATTCAACTTTGCAGTGCAATATACACGGACACGCAGGAACTTCCCCGTTACAAAGAGTACAGCAGTGATCGCACAAGTGGAGTTACAAATCAAGCCCGATCGAAAAAAGCCACCACGGAGCTGACCACGACTGCCCATCGTATCGCCAGGCGATATCTATCTTGAAAGGATAGCCAACCAGCACCGTACGCAATCCAATACCCGTGCTCATCATGATTGTGCCCGGACGATAAATGGTGTAGGTGTCGCCAGCGTAGTAAATCTGATCCGGCGGACGTAGGGCGTTTCCGATCCATTCCATGCCGTCCCGACGTCGAGAAACAGGCATCCGAGCAAGCCACCAACGGAAATCGGGACAGGTCCTCCAGCAAGGGCATAGAAAATCGGAAATCGCCATTCAGCATTGAGCAATACATACCGCGTGCCAGCTTCTTGACCAAGTGCAAAACCACGCAACGGCATCACAATTTGGAGAAACGCCAAATCTTCCGGTTCGAAGAAAAGCGTTGCATCATCAGCAATAGCACGATTGAACCAATTATCACCTGCTCCGCCAAGGTGAAATCGGCGTGGTGCGCCTCCAGTGCTAATCCCTCCAGCTATGCGAATCATTGCTCCATAAAGGTAACGGTACACCGGAAGATACCATCGCACATCTGCAGTCAAGAGCGTAAAAGGTTTTGTCAACGGCGAAAAGTCTGCGCTCAGATTTGCTCGCACCCCTCGATACGGGGCTAAAAATCCGAAGTCCGTGTTGTCGTACACGTAACGAATACTTGGCACAAGGTAATTGGCTGTGTACCCAAGATCAGTGGGAATTTGTAGGTTTTCCCGTTCGATACCGATCCACCGCATACCTAGCTCAAGTCGCTGGAATGTCGTCCATGCATACACAGCATCAACCCCTCCCCCATAGGTACGCAGCAAATTGTAGGCGAAGTATCCACTGTTGTTGTCAGGTAGCAACCAAATGACCGAGAATTGATTCGCCGTAAACAGGAAATCAACAATGCCTGGAAGGTAGGCGTACTGGAAGTAAAAAAGTGTGTTCCGCAAATCTTGCCAGAACGCCACCTGCCCATAGAGCTGATGATCACCTAAAATGTCGCTGAACAGCATTTGAATCATGCTTTGCCCCGTTCCCCACAGTGTATTGTACCCAGCAGTGCCCATCAGAAGATCGTTGCTTATAGTGACCTTGTAGGGCCGCGGAACAAGGTTGTACCCAGGATTTTGCGCCGTGGCAGGAAAAAGCCCACGCTGACCAATCGTATCGGTTGTCGGCGGCAAGCCCTGTGTTGCACTCGAAGAAAATTCGACATCGAACTTCCCATAGCCTTGGTAGGTTAGTGGTGGTGTTGACGTCATAGAATCTAACCGGGCGGCTATTTGATGCACCTTGGCTTGCTGTTCATTTTGGTGCTGCTTGAACTTCGTAAGCGGGAGTGAGTCGAGCGGTCGGAGCTCGAATGGATTGCGAATCAAAAACAGGTCGTAGCCGACCTGGTTCTGTGCTGCAAAGATCAGTTTCGAATCATCGCGTGCGAGGCTCAGTTGAAGTAAACCCGACATGCTATTAGT
Source organism: Chlorobiota bacterium (assembly GCA_037440485.1). GTDB lineage: Bacteria > Bacteroidota > Ignavibacteria > Kapaibacteriales > NICIL-2 > NICIL-2. Next base: position 808 of record JBBIUD010000182.1, on the reverse strand, counting down.
TAGCGGTACTAAACGGCGCTGCACGATATCGTACATGTAGAGATTCCCAATGCCATTGCCATCAGCAACCAGGAGTAAACGGTTCCCGTCACGACTTACTGCAATGGATGATTTTCGGCTTGTTGAATCCCTGGTGATGCGCTCAATTGCACCAGAGGTGATTTCAATTCGATACACATCGTTATTTCCTAACTGCTGTGTCCAGATTGCATAGCCGGCGCGAGCATTGTACCCTGTTCCAATGTTATCGCCGCGTTCGGAAATGAAGTACAGATAGTGCCCATCAGGACTCCATACCGGGCTGGACTCTGTAAAAAGGTCGTTGGTAAGTTGGAAAAATTGTTTGCGTTCAACATCGAACAGGTATAAATCCGGTTGCTCAGCACGGACTCCCTCGACCACGATGAATCGCCCATCTGGCGACCATGCAGCGCTGGTCATTGTTGGAAGCGATGCGGTGTATTTCTGATAGTCACCACTGGGCACATCTACGATGTAGAGAGCATCTTCACCGCCCGATTTTGCAGTGATGGCAAGTTTATTGCCAGCCGGGTTCCATGATATTCCTGGTGTAAGAATGTTGAGTTCCTCAAAATCGAGAGCACGCCCGGAACTGATGAGTTTCGTCATGCGGCGCGTCGTTAGCTCCATGACGTAAATACCGAAATCACCGTCACGATCGGAGATGAATGCAACGTGATTGCCGTCGGGGCTTATGGCTGGCGATGAGTAGTAGTAGTTATCATCTTTTGAATGGTTGGTCAGCCGTTGGGCGAAATCATCCAACCGGACAAAACGATCCAGGTCG
>JBBIUD010000181.1:0-4158 GCA_037440485.1 Chlorobiota bacterium | reverse complement strand
ACCAACCCGATCGTTGCGAAGGTCCTCGCGCAGTGCTTCGAGTGCAGCACGCTTGGCACCGCTCATGGGCAAGACATACTCATAAATCTTGCCATTTCCAACACTACCTAACAAGGCGTTGATCGCATGCCCAAGAGCATGAGCATACGCTGAAAGATGTTCGCCCACCACAACACAGCCGCGATCACCTGCAGCGAGCAATTCGCGTGCGACTACCTGTGCGCGCTCGGTGTGCGATTCTGGTTGGGAAATCAGTCGCGCACCTTTTGCGCGTGCAATGGCATTGTAGAGCGCAGTCAAGAAGCTCTCGTACTGGCTCGGATGTATCACGATTCGTTCGTCAGCAGCCGCACCGGTTTGCGAATACCGTCCCTCGACGGCAATGAAGCGGCTCATCTGTGGATGTTCTTTCGTTGGGCGACGACGCGCAGCAAAACCGCGCGTTAGATACACCGAATTTCGGTCGGTACCAAGGAAATCAGCATCAATGCCAACGATGACGTCGGCGCGCTCAAGATTTGGTACAAGCCGTGCATCGAGCCCAAAGAGTGCTTTCGTTGCTACCGCCGCACCATCAGTAAGCACCCACGGCAAAACAGTAACCGTCGTATTGGGAACGTGCTGTTGCACCAAGGCAGCCAGCGACTCAATCATCGGCGAACAGTGCTCATCAATCAAGATGCGTACCGATTTTCCATCTGCTGCAGCGTCACGGATTGCTGTTGCAATTTTCTTTACCGCATTTTCTGGCGTTGAGTAGTTCCCACTTGGAATAACTCCCGGACGCCGACCAACCAAAATGGGACGAATGCGCTCTGGATCGTACAACTCGAAAAGCGTCGCTTGAACGATGGCACTCGATTTTCCAGCAACGATCGGATGAAGGTCGTTTCCTTCGACCTTGACCGGTCTGCCCTCGCGAACGCGCACCAACAGCGGATACACAACATTTTTATGCATGTAGCATGTGCTGTAGTAGAGCGGCACCCCGGGAATGGCGTATTCTGGATTTTTTACCGATGGAACGAGCTTGTAGTCTGGGCGTCGGCATGCGGCTGCTGTTACCGCCATTGCAGCTGAGAGCATTGCCATAAATGAGCGACGCGACAGCGGTGATTCTAGAACCGGTGGGACATAGTCGTGCTCAGAGGATTCCTCGCCGACAACCGACGAAAAATGCTCCAGTGCTGATTGCATCAACTCTTGCTGATTTGGTGTTGCCATAGGATGCTGTGCCATTAGTAGTGACATGCTGAACAGTTTTCGGGACCAAATCCCGGTAATTTGGGATGCGGTATCCCCGCAAGCTGTGGTGCAGGAACAGGCGTTTCCCATGCACCGAACTGCGGCGCAGTAATTGGGCGTACACGCGACGCCACACCCTGCACTAAATCGGATCGAACTGGTTCGAACAAGTGATCGCGGAAATTATCCGGAAGCTTTTCGCCAGTAAATATTCCCGAAATTGGTCGAGCTGGTACGATGTTTTTTTCGGGATTACGGTGGCATTCCAGGCACCATCCCATCGAGAGTGGTTTATTCTGTGCAATCACTCCCTGTAACTCAACGTTGCCGTGGCAAGATTGGCAGTCTATCTGCGCTCGGATGTGGCGCGAGTGGTTGAAGTGAACATAATCGGGCAGCTTATGGACCCGCCGCCATTGAATGGGAATGCCTTTTTCCCAGCTATCACGGACAAGCTGAAGTTTGGGACTTTCTGCTTTGATGACAATGTGGCATCCCATGCAGGTGCTTGTTGTGGGAATTGGTGAGTGTTCGGACTTTTCTACTCCAGCATGGCAATACTGACAGTGAATTTGCAATTCGCCGACGTGGAGCTTATGGGAGAACGGCACCGGCTGTTGCGGGCGGTAACCAACATCGCTGACATCGTTGCGCAGTCCGAAGTAGAGCACCAGCGCACCGATACCGAGTGCAGCACCCCCGCCAAGGATGCTGAGCTTGAGAATACGGTCAATGCGTTGTGAGAACATACAATCTGCTACCGATTAGTTCGACTACCAGCGCCATGTGTACAGCATGACGTACACGGCAACGCCCGTGACGGCAACATAAAGCCACAGTGGCAGTGTCCAGCGAGCAATCCGGCGATGCTGAGGAAACTCACGACGCCAAGCTCGCACTATCGTGAACAGTGCCAAGGGGACAATCACCGCCGCCAGAATGATATGTGTCACAAGGATGAACAGATATACCACCCGCACAAGACCCGTGCCACTAAAGTATGTCGGTTCTGCTTTCTGCGTGTGGTACACAACGTACGAAATCAAAAATAGCGTTGAGAGCGCAAACGCACTCAACATGAGTGCCCGGTGGAGCGTAATCCTACGCTTGCGAATAGCACTATAGCCAGCAATGAGCAGAACCGCAACTGTGCCATTCAAAAATGCATGGAATGGCGGCGCATACGATACGTCCAGGTGACCAAAGCGAAGCACACCAGGGTTGAGGATGATAAACGCTACTAGTGCACTCACCACGATGGCTGTGGCATAAACGACGACTCGCAGCGTGCTATCCGACAGTGAATCCAGCAAGCGGCTCATCGGTCACGCTGTTTGATAGTGGCAACATACTCTGCCAGGAGTGAGTGAAGACGCTCAACATCAGTCGAATCCAGACTGTTGAAGTATCCTCGAATCATCCCGCGCTCATCAACCAGGACCAGTCGTGAGCTATGCAGGTCCGGTGTGGCTGGATCCGAAAGCAAAAATCCATCGCGCGAAAGCTTGCGTACTGTATCAAGTTCTGCACGCGTGATAAACCAGACTCCGTTTTGTGCTCCATAATCCCGTGCATAGGCTGCAAGCACAGGCAAACTATCAGTTTCCGGATCAACCGAGAAAGAAACAAAGCGTACTGCGTCACCAAATTCCCGCTGTAGTCTGGCAACATGATTGTTCATGATTGGACAGACGCCTTGGCACGTCGCAAACATGAACGAAGCGACCCATGGCTTCCCGCGGAGCTGGCTGCTCCGAACAATCGAGCCGTCGTAGTTGACCACAGTAAAGATGGGCGCTTCCTTAATTGCAGGGAGCTCGCTCCACACCTGCTGCTGGGTGCTTTCACACCCGGCGACAAGCACCAGTGCAATGCTGCAACCAACCCATGTCCACACGCCGCGCATCATTGGATATCCACTGCAGCAAGAAGAAACAAGCCCATCAGGAACATGTACGATGCCAGCAGCACTCGGCGTCCATTAGTAACCGATGGTTCTCGAACAAGCTGCACACACTGAACAAATAACCACCCGCTTAGAATTCCACATCCGACCAAATACAGTGCACCACCCCGTCCCCACTCGAACCATGCTACACTTGTGAGTGCAAGCAGTGTTGAATAAACGAGCGTATGCCATGCGAGAACCGACAGTTTCCCATCGCCGATAAGCTTGACACCACCGCGGCGATAATCCTCGGCATACATAATCGCCAGTGCAAGGAAGTGAGGCAATTGCCACCAAAACATAATGCCACCCAACAACAGCGCTTCGACCGATAGTAACTGACCGCCCCCTGCAACCCATCCACCAATCACAGGCAATGCACCAGGAATGCCGCCAATGTAGAGCGCTGCCGATGTCTGCGTTTTCAGTGGTGTATAAACCAGAGCATAGAGAGCAACAGTTGTAATACCCAACGCGGCAACGTCCCAGCCAATGACCAGCAGAATCATTGCTCCTACTGCAAGTGATCCCCATGCAAATAGCCTTGCGAAGGCAGGATGAATTTTTCCAGCAGGTAATGGTCGCAGCGATGTTCGTTGCATCGCGGCGTCGGTTGATTGCTCCAATAGATGGTTGAATGCACCTGCACTCGCTCCAAGACAAAGAACCCCAGCCGATAGTGTAAGCAATCGAAGCAGGACGGACGCCAATTCAAGCTGTTGCCAGGGAGTAGCGACAACAAAACCAACCGCGGCGGTGATAATCTCCATCAGCGTAATGCCGGGCTTGCTCAGCTCGACAATGGCTCGCATTCGCTGTGACGCAGAAGCAGCGATATCTGCACGGCTGGTTGTTACTGGCACTGCATTGGTTGCCATTAGAGTGGCTGCTCGAGTTCGGCTTCGGTGTATTGGGTAGTGCGCTTTTGCGTGGCTTCACGCACGCGCGCAACATCTTCAGCTTTG
>JBBIUD010000180.1:0-4165 GCA_037440485.1 Chlorobiota bacterium | reverse complement strand
TGGGTACCAGGTAGCACCACCGTCGGTGCTGCGGTACACGGCAATCGTTGGGTTGGATTGCTGTGCTGTTGGTCGTACCAGGCAGTATCCAAGCTGCCCACTGCTGAAGGCGACTGCAGCAATGGTTCGATCGGTTGTTGCTGCTGTGATTGTAGTCCACACGGCACCGCGATTGGTGCTCCGCAGGATGCGCCCGGCAGTGGTGCCAATCCAAACGGTGTCGCCCAGCGCTGCAATGGCGTGGTGGAGCGTGCGTTCGCTTGCAAGGGGAGAGGGAAGTGATGCCGCAGACCACGTCGCACCACCGTCGGTTGTGCGGACCAGTCGCCAGGTGCCACTGGAAGGTCGTCCGATGCAGATGCCGGTACTGGCATCGAAAAAGAGCAGACCGTCGGCAGCGGTGATCGTGCTGCTCAGATTAGTTGAGCGCCAGGAGTTGCCACCATCGCTGGTGCGCCAGATAAAGCCGTTTTCCGTGCCAACACACACCACCGAATTCGATGCAATCGCCAGCGTTGACGGAGCGCCGCTAAGCGAGGTAGAATCGAAGACCGTTCCCGATGAGCGAAAGACCAGCGCTCGCCCGGTTGGTGTCTGCCCGACTGCCCAGGTGCCTGCCAGACCGCGCATCGCGACTGCTCGGAAACTGTGGGGCAGATGCGACGCCATGCGCACGTAGGTGTTCTGCGTTGGTAGCATTACCCGCAGCGCAACCGTGGCATACTCAACGACGCCATCGGCGGTGATGATCAACGTGAGGTGGACGGTGTCGTCGAAAAAGTACGTCGGTGTACGCAACTGAAGTGTGGTCTGGATGCTTCGGTCTTCGAGTGTACCGAGGTTGCTGGTCTGAAGCGTCGTCGTGCCGAGCATCGCATTCGACGATACTGCCAATTGTACGCGGATGGTCGTCGCTGGCGCCAGCAGATTCCGAAGGTGAATTTCCAGAGTGCTCTGTCCGGTCGAGGTGATCGTCGTTGTGCCGTTGACCGTTACGGCACGAAGCTGCACACCGGGTAAGCGCTCGCCGCTTGAGAAACTTCGATTGATGCTGAGGGCACGCGCTGCGTTGAGTCTGCCATAGTAGCGCGGTCGGTTGGCATCGCTGATGCTGGCAAATCGGTCGCTGGTGTAGCGCAGTTGTGCTGCTACCTGGTCGAGCGTCCAATCCGGGTGGAGCGATCGCACGAGCGCAGCAACGCCGCTTGCCAGCGGTGCAGCAAAGGAGGTGCCGTCAACAGCGGTGTAGGTGTTGCCGATGCGGGTGGTGCGAATGCTGGTGCCCGGTGCGTAGAAGGCAACTGCGCTCCCAAAGTTGGAAAATCCCGCTACGTTGTCGGTGGCGGTGTTGCTTGCGCCAACAGCTACGACGCCGGCGTAGCACGCTGGGTAAAACTGTTGCTGGTCGAGATCAAGTCCATCGTTGCCCGAGGCGGCAATAACCAGCGAGCCCAGAGCGCGTGCCTGGTCAATGACCTGCTGCTCCAGCGGCGATCCAGCCGGACCGCCCCACGAACAATTGATGACCGATGCACCAAGCCGTGCAGCGTACACAATGGCATCGTAACCTCGCAGGACCGACCCAGCAAGCGATGGGTCGTCGGAGCCACACTTGATGGGGATGTACCGGCACCGGAAGCCTGCCGGTGATGCAATGCCGCGACCGTTGTCGGTGACAGCAGTTGCAGCACCTGCCGTTTGTGTGCCGTGCTGCATTTCGTCGGCGACTGTCCCGGCGCGAATCTTGGGATCGTTGTCTTCGCGAATCGTGCCAGCGAGATATTCGCTGCGGGTGACGTTACCGATAAAATCCCAGCCACGCCAGTCGTCCACTTTCCCGTTGCCATCGTCATCAATGCCGTTGGTGCGCTTGTCGCGTCCCTGAGCATCGGTGCCAGTCTCGCCGGGATTTGTCCAAAGATTTGCCGCTAAGTCTTCGTGCTCGAAGTCAGTGCCCGAGTCAATGATGGCAATGGTGACATCGGGCGAGCCAATTGTTACATCCCATGCTGCCGGCATCTGGATGCGTTGCAGTGCGCTTTGTTGCGAGAACTGCGGGTCGTTTGGCGTGCGTAGGGTGCGGCGAATGTAGAGCGGGGTTGCGTATTCCACCTGGGGCAGTTCCATCAACGCAGCGGCAACGTCGAACGGATCGAAACCGGGGTCGAAGGCGGCGATGACGACCGATTCCAAACCAACGCTCCGCGATCGAAGCTGCTGCTGCGCCGATGCATCGAGGAAAGGGGTAAGGGTACGCATACCAAACACTGCCAGTCGAGCCGAGAGCGCTGCCGTTGCCTGGGCGAGCGAGCCCTTCGCTGGGGCCAGCTTGACGGCAATGCGCCCGGGTTCGTAGTTGTCCGGTGCGATCCGACGAACCTCGAAGCGAAGAGGTGGACGCTGCCAGTTTCCCACGTGGACCGCGGGAAGCTCGATGGGAATCACACCCCGGATGCGATAGTCCCACTGCGTCTGCGCCGATGCTACTGCAAGGGTGATAGCTAACCCGAGCGCAACTCGAAACATCATGATTCTGCTTGGATAGTAGGCATAGGTGCACAAAATTATCGGTACTGCTGCTGCTAATACTGCTCGTCTCCCACTGCCTGTCAGACTGAACGTGTTTCAGCCTCTGATTACCACTATGACTGTCATGCTGAACTTGATTCAGCATCTGGATAGACCCTGAAACGAGTTCAGGGTGACGGACCAGGGGTGGAAGTGCTGACAATACGTGTGACCATGCCCATTGCGCCGTCATGCTGAACTGGATTCAGCATCTGGACACCCAAGACCCTGAAACGAGTTCAGGGTGACAGGCAACAGAGCGTGTACATGTCCCCAGAGTGTCATGCTGAACTTGATTCAGCATCTGGATAGACCCTGAAAAACAAGTTCAGAGTGACTGTTCCTGCTCACGTGTCGAGTATCTCGAGGGGTGCAAAGCGAACCATCAGAAGCTTTTTGCCGGCGGTGCGAAAGTGCACCTGCAGCTTTGTATCGGCGCCGCGTCCCTCGATACCTTCGATAATGGGTGAAGCACGCGCATGCCACGACGGTAGCGCGCCACGGTGCCGCTGGCAGCCGGTGTGGGCGTCGCCAGTATCCCCATGCGGAGACGGTCCAACGGCTGGCGAGAAAAGTCCTCCGGGCGATCAGCGTCGAGTAGTTCCTCCGGCAGCTCCGCAAGAAAGCTCGATGGTATCGTTGGCTGGGATATGCCGAAGGTAGCCCGGTTGCGAGCATAGGTGAGCACCAGATGCTCTCTGGCTCGTGTGATGCCGACGTAGAACAGCCGCCGTTCCTCCTCGCGGTCGCGCTCGGTTGTATTGGCACGTATGAGCGGAAGCAATCCCTCAGCAAGCCCGGCAATGACCACGACGGGAAATTCGAGTCCTTTTGCAGCGTGCAGCGTCATAAGCAGCACGGCATCGCTATCGGTGCTTTCGTCGGCGCTGGTCAACAATGAGACGCGCTGCATGTAGTCCTCAAGCGAAGGCGTCTGCTGGCTTTCTTCCATGGCAGCGGCATACTCGGCGACGTCGGCGATCAGGCGGGCAATGTTTTCGTAGCGGTCGAGTGCCTCGTCAGTCCCTTGCGTTTTGTAAAACTCAAGCAATCCAGTGTGCTCCAGGTAGTGATGGACTGTTTGCGCCAGTGGTGCTGCCTGGAGCAGATCAGCCGTTTTGGTGACCAGTGCCGCCAGAGCAGCGAGCACCTTTTGTTTTTGCTTGGCGATGACGGTAATGTCGGCTGCCGATGCTGCTGCCGCCAGGAGGGAGATGCTGTGGTGGTCTGCCCAGCGGCGAAGGTGTTGCAACGTCGCCTCCCCAATACCACGGGGTGGCTCGTTGACGATTCGGAGAAAGGCTTCGTCGTCGTTGGGATTGACCAGCAACCGCAGGTACGCTAAGGCATCCTTGATTTCCTTCCGCTTGTAGAACGAAATGCCGCCAATGATGCGGTAGGGAATATCGGCGCGGCGAAATGCATCCTCGATCAGTTGCGACTGAGCATTGATGCGGTAGAGAACGGCAGCATCAGACCACTGCGTGAGAATTCCACGCTGGCGGAGTTGCTCGATCGTTTGGGCAATGCCGGTTGCTTCGTCGGCTTCGTCCCAGTAGGACGCAACGCGAATGGGTGTGCCGCCGGTGCTTGCTGT
>JBBIUD010000179.1:0-4175 GCA_037440485.1 Chlorobiota bacterium | reverse complement strand
AACGATGATCACATCTTTGCCTTCGACATCGCCGATGACAGTCATGACTTCGCTGACATTCGGTGCAGGGCGACGCTTGTCAACAAGCACCAAGTCTGCATTGAGTCGTTTAGCATAAGCTCGCGCAGTTTTCGCACCACCAACATCTGGCGATGCAACCGCTAGCAATTCGAGCCGCTCTTCCTCCAGCACGGGCAACAGCACGCGCGATGCATAGAGATGATCGAGCGGTATGTCGAAAAACCCTTGAAGTTGCGGTGTATGCAAATCAATCGTGATGATACGATCGGCACCGGCGACAGTCAGCAGATTCGCAACAAGTTTAGCCGTGATAGACACACGCGGTTGATCTTTTCGATCCTGGCGTGCATACCCAAAGTACGGGATCACAGCTGTAATGCGCGATGCCGACGCTCTCCGAGCTGCATCAATCAAAATCAGCAGCTCCATCAGATTGTCCGACGGTGCGTACGTTGACTGCACGATGAACAGATCAACACCGCGGATGTTTTCTTCGTACTTGACCCATATTTCGCCATCGCTGAAGTTGCGGATTGTCACGTCGGCAAGCTCCAGACCGGCTGCCTGGGCAACCTGTTTTGCAAGGGTGCGATGAGAACGCCCAGCGACGATCTTGATTTCCGAGGGGACAATTCCCTCATGCAAAGGATGCAACACCGATGCAAGCGACGGCTGGCTCATGGGCACAGAATGTGGGAGAACATCGGGCGCTGGCACAGCCAGCACGTTCGGTTGCTGGGGCGGCTGGATTCGAACCAACGAATGGCGGATCCAAAGTCCGCTGCCTTGCCACTTGGCGACGCCCCAAACCGTGAACTCTGTTCAAATTCGGGTCGCAAATATACGGCACCGCCGGGCATGGCAGCGCAGCGCATTACGCTCAGTGCGAGCAGAACCGCTCCAAAATCTCGACAAGCTCGGTCTGACCGGCTGCGTCCCCCCCCATCGCCTGTGCACACAAGCAGTAGTAGCGCTGCAATGCCCGATGACGGCCGAGAGCAACGAGGTGACGCTCAATCGTCTCCACATCGGCGCGCTGGATCGGTCCTGTTCTGGCTATCGGCTGTCCCGCTCTCAGCGCACCGATTGCATTCTCCATCGTAGCGCGAAGAATGGGAGGAAGAAAGAGCGCAGGCGGTATGCCCGCAGCATCTGCGGCTTCCACGGCAGCGCGGATCGCGTCGGTAACAACGTTCGATGCAAGGACAGCAGCAACGTGGTACAGCGCCTTCTGATCGGCGGTGATGTCGCCAAGCAAATACGGCACGCCACCAGCTTCGCGAACAAAATGCTCCACGACCGGTAGCGCCTCTCGATTACCTTCGATCCCCCAGACTGCACCGAATAGCCATGTTGGGTCAGGTGTTGGAATCATCGTAAACGGATGTGCCGAGGCAGCCAGTCCGCCAAATTGTTCGACGACTGCTACTTCTTGTGCCAGATGCACACCAGAAAGATGCACCACAATCGTACCCGATAAAGACGAGGTAAACCGGCGCGCAATCGCCAAAGCAAGCGTTGCAATTGCGCGGTCTGACACGGCAATGACGACGACCTCCGGCAGCCGTTCGATCTCCTCGAGCGTCCCAACAATCGGCGTATGGGGTAGCGCATCTCGGAGCTGCGCACGCTGCTCAGGTGATCGTGCAACAATCCAAGACACAACGGGCGCGACCGCTTGCGCCAGTGCACCGCCTGCTCGACCCCCACCAATAATGCCCACTCGATATGGAAACTTCGCTCGCTGAGCGGGCAACTGCTGTAATAGTGCTTCCGATGAAGACGGCATCAGTCCTCCAGTGGAAAAACGTCATACCCATCGCCGCGGTCGCGAACACCATATCCCTGCTCAGCGAGCTGCTGGCGAAGCTGATCAGCACGAGCAAAATCCCGTTGCAGTCGCGCGTTCCATCGCTCCTGTGCAAGCTGTTGGATGTGTTCTGGTATCTCGCGGTGCGGGCGCGGAGCAATCTCCCAGACCCCGACGATCTGGTTGAGCTGGAAGAAAAACTCCAGGAGTGCAGTCTGCGTCGAGGGTGCTAATTCGGTTGCCGGATGCTCGCCGAGAAACGTAAACAACGCCGCCAAAGCTTTGGGTGTGTGGAGATTGTCAGCAAAGTGTCCAAAGACGTCCTCCCGCAGCGCCTCAACGTCGCAATCGCGATTACCGTGATGCTCCTGGAGTTGGTAGATGTACTCTTGGACACGACGCCGTGCGCGGCGTGCTGCGGTGACTCCATCGAAGGTGAAGTTGTACACCGACTGATAGTGTGCACCCAGCATCGCATAGCGAACATCGAGCGGATCAAGACCGCGCTCGACCAGGTCGCTCAGCGTGTAGAAATTACCCAACGACTTGCTCATTTTCTGTCCTTCGACTTCGAGAAATTCATTGTGTACCCAAAAGCGCGCGGTTTGGCAGCCATAACCCGCTGCACTCTGTGCGATCTCATCTTCGTGGTGCGGAAAACGTAGGTCCACACCACCGGTGTGGATGTCGAACGGAAGCCCCAGCAGTTGATGTCCCATTGCCGAGCATTCGATATGCCATCCTGGACGCCCGGGCAAAACGTGCTCGCCGAGCACAAGGTCCCAGGCTGGTTCGCCTTCTTTTCTCGCTTTCCAGAGCACAAAATCGGAGACGTCCTCGCGCTCGTATTGATCAGCATCAATGCGCACTCCCGCTACAAAGTGATCCAGGTCCACCGCAAACAGCAACCCATACGGATGCGATTGTATCCATCTGGAAAGATCAAAGTACACACTTCCGCCAGCAATGTATGCATAGCCATTGCGCCAGATGTGTTCGATCAGCTCCATCATGGCTGGGATGTATTCGGTCGCACGCGGCAGAGCAAAGAGATGCTCCCGACGAATGCCGATCGCCGAAATGTCGCGGAGAAAGACTTCTTCGTAGTAGCGCGTCAGTCGTCGCAGATTCTCCGCCGGATCGGATGTTTGCTCGCCCATGCGATCAACAATCCATGCAGGACTGCCGGGCTGGCTATCGCGAATCGTCTTGTCGTCAATGTCGGTGATGTTCATCACCCATCGGACGTCGTATCCACCGACAACACGCAACACACGCTGGAGAATATCGGCGCAGAGAAATGCCCGCAGATTGCCGATGTGAACGTGGTTGTACACGGTTGGTCCGCACGAGTACATACGCACCCGCCCTGGTTCGATAGGCTCGAATCGCTCGATGCTGCGCGTGAGGGTGTTGTAGAGCTTGATGTCCATTGCCTGCGTTAGACGGTTGGTTTGCCAACGTAACGAAAATCAATTTGCCGACGTCCGATGTGCACTTGCTCGATTCGAACGCGAATTCGACCGCCGAGTTGAAATGTTTCGCCGCGATGACGCCCGACCAGCGCATATCGCTGCTGGTTGAAGATGTAGTGATCGCGCGGCAGCCACCGCACCGGACAGAGTCCTTCTGCAAAGATCTCGTCGCACAACACAAAGACACCAAAATCGGTCACGCCTGTAATTGTTCCGTTGAACTCAGTGCCTTCGTACGCGCGTGCCAGGAGAATTTGCGCAACCTTTTGCGAGGCGCGCTCTGCTTCAACAGCAAAGCGCTCGCGCTCGGAACAATGTTCTGCGATCGGATCGAGTCGCTCGCGGTGATAAGCAATGCGTGCTGCCGATGGCTTACCGAGTGCATACTCTTTCAACAGGCGATGCACGACAAGATCAGGATAGCGTCGAATCGGCGAGGTAAAGTGCGTGTAATCGCTAAAGCCCAAGCCATAGTGACCAATGTTCGTTGTCGAGTAGTGGGCTTTTGCCATCGAACGCAGGAGCACCATATTGACGACGGCAGCCTCCGGGCGATCGCTGACCTGAGCCAGAATGCGATTGATGTCGAATGCGGATAATTGCGTTTTCTCACGGGGCACGTCAACCCCAAGAGTGCGAACAAAAGCAACTGCCATGCGGAGCTTTTCGGCATCGGGCTGATCGTGAACGCGGTAGATGAATGGCAATCCACCACGCACACGCCATGTTTTTGATAGTGCGCTCACATGTTCAGTTACGCACCGATTTGCTGCGAGCATGCATTCTTCGACCAGACGTGTTGCGACCGTCGAGCCTTTCAGGTGCGCGCGCACGGGAGTACCGTCTTCATCGAGTTCGAAACGCAGTTC
>JBBIUD010000178.1:0-4230 GCA_037440485.1 Chlorobiota bacterium | reverse complement strand
CCCGCTCGATTATTGCTGCCTCTGGCGAGGAAACCTTCTGGTCGCGCTTCAAGGATGACGACCGCACGATCGCGGAAGAATTTTTTGAGCATGGTCGAGCAATTGCCGGCGAGCGTGCTCGCGCGGCGTCGCATGGAGAGCAACCACAGTTTCTGCCACTCCTGCGGCAGTGGGGCGGCGTCCAGCTCGTCTATCGCCGGCGGTGGAAGGACTCGCCTGCCTACCGACTCAACCACGAAGAAATCGAAAAGGCACTCGAAGAAGGCATCGAGCTTATCGAATGTCTCGACCCGCGGCGGTTTGTGCTCGATGAGCATCGGCACATCCGCGCAGTCGTGTTTGAACGCATTCATTGGGACGGGAGTGCATACACTGCCAGCGGTGAATTTGTCGAGCTACCAGCGCGCAGCGTGCTCATTGCTGCGGGCACGCAACCAAATATCACCTACGAGCGGGAGTATCCCGGCACATTCGAACTCGATGAAAGCGGACGCTACTACCGAGCATACGAACGCGTTGCAGTTAGCTCTGCGGTAGAACAGCTCTCTGAGTAGCCGTGCTCGGAGTGCACACTTCGACCGTTGGACCATCCCTGCCAGGACTTTTCTTGGAGGAGCCGATGGCTTACGCGCGCTGCGCCACATAAACGAAACAGCGCAGGAGCCGATCACTCCTGCGCTGTTGTTGCTGGTGCGTTGACGCAGTGGGTTATTTGTCGTCCACGACGGTGAACTCGGCATCTTCGACGCCTGGTGTTCCGGTGGAGCGACCGCCGGCGTTTGTCGTCGTCTCGCTCGTGGTTGCGCCGGCGCTCGTTGCTTGATACATAGCGGCGCTGGCGTCGTTCCAGGCTTTGGTGAGTGCATCCATTGCCGCTCGAATGTCGCTGGGATTGTTCTTGATAGCGTCTTGGAGCCGTTCTTTTGCCTGCTCGATGCGTGAGCGGTGCTCTGCCGAGAGTTTGTCGCCAAGCTCCTGGAGTTGCTTGTCGGTTTGGTACACGAGCTGATCGGCTTGATTGCGCAGCTCGATTTCTTCGCGACGTTTTTTGTCCTCGGCAGCGTGTTCTTGGGCATCGCGCTTCATTCGCTCGATTTCCTCTTTGCTCAAGCCTGAGGACGCGGTGATGCGGATGTCCTGTTGTTTGCCGGTGGCTTTATCCCGTGCCGTGACGGTCAAGATACCGTTGGCGTCAATGTCGAAGGTCACCTCGATTTGCGGCACACCACGCGGCGCCGGTGGAATCCCATCGAGATGGAAACGCCCCAGCGAACGATTATCGCGCGCCATTGGACGCTCACCCTGGAGAACGTGGATCTCGACCGAGGTTTGGTTATCGGTTGCCGTTGAGAAAATCTCGGTCTTCCGCGTCGGGATCGTCGTATTCGCCGGAATCATCGGAGTCATCACACCACCGAGCGTTTCGATACCGAGCGTTAGTGGCGTCACATCGAGCAGCAGCACATCGGTCACTTCACCCGATAGCACCGCGCCCTGAATCGCCGCACCGACAGCAACGACCTCATCGGGATTGACGCTTTTGGATGGTTCCTTGCCGAAGAAGGTGCGCACCAACTCCTGGATGCGCGGAATGCGGGTCGAACCACCGACGAGAATAACCTCGTCAATTTTGTCGGGCGTGAGTTTTGCTGCCTGGAGTGCCTGCTCACACGGCTTGAGTGTCCGCTCGAACAGATCGTTGCAGAGCTGTTCGAACTTCGCCCGCGTGATGGTCATTTGCAGGTGTTTTGGACCATCGGCGGTCGCGGTGATAAACGGCAGATTGATTTCTGTCTGAAGCATTTGCGACAGCTCGCACTTTGCTTTTTCCGCCGCTTCGCGCAAGCGCTGGAGCGCCATCGGATCGTTGCGCAGGTCAATGCCTTCCTGACGCTTGAACTCATCGGCGATGTAGTCAATGAGGCGTTGGTCGAAATTATCGCCGCCCAGATGCGTATCGCCGCTGGTGGATTTGACCTCGAAGACGCCTTCGCCGATTTCGAGGATGGAAATATCGAAGGTGCCACCGCCGAGGTCATAGACGGCAACGGTCATTGTCTTGCCGCGTTTATCAAGCCCATAGGCAAGCGCTGCTGCCGTTGGCTCGTTGATAATCCGGCGCACGTTGAGTCCAGCGATTTCGCCGGCTTCTTTGGTTGCCTGGCGCTGGGCATCGTTGAAGTACGCCGGCACGGTGATGACCGCATCGGTGACCTTCTGCCCGAGATATTCTTCGGCGGTCTGCTTCATTTTTTGCAGAATCATGGCTGAGATTTCCGGCGGGGCATAAAGCCGCCCGTCAATCTCAACGCGGACAGTGCCGCCATCGGGACCCGGTACCACCTTATACGGCACCATTTTTGCCTCTTCGGTGACTTCGTCCCACCGACGTCCCATGAAGCGCTTGATCGAATAGATCGTGTTGCGCGGATTGGTGATCGCTTGCCGCTTGGCTGCCTGCCCAACCAACCGCTCACCGGTTTTGGTAAAGGCAACCACTGAGGGCGTTGTTCGGCTGCCTTCGCTGTTTGCGATAACAACCGGTTGTGTGCCCTCCATGACTGCAACGACAGAGTTCGTTGTCCCAAGGTCAATACCAATGATTTTGCCCATCGGGAGTAGTGTCGAAATTGTTGAACATGACAGTGCAGTATCTACAGGAATCGTGCCAAGCCAGCGGAAAAAGTCAGCATGGCAGACTATGCTGGCAATCTTACGGCATGGCTTCCATCATGGCAGAAAGTCAATGGCACAGTGCCGTCGTTGCTCGGTTGCGTTGGCACGTTGCTTGCAGTACTCGAGGGCACAGAGTTCCACATTGATTGCCACGGATGGCACAGCCACGCGCTCTGCTTAGCACAACGGGCGCACTACCGCCGACAGTCGAAGCATTCCTGACCGGTTTTGACCGCTACCGCGACTTAGCGCTGGTCATCGGTATTCTCGGCGTGTTAGGGTTGCTCATCATCCCACTGCCGCCATTCCTACTGGATTTACTGCTGGGGCTCAACATTGCGCTCTCGGTGCTGATCCTGATGGTCGTCGTGTACATCACCTCGCCGCTCGATATCAGCACCTTTCCGACCATTCTGCTGGTGGCAACGCTCTTTCGGCTGGGCATGAACATTGCCTCGACGCGACTAATCTTGAGCGAAGCCTCGGCAGGTAAAATCATCCATGCCTTTGGCACCTTCGTCGTGAGCGGGAATTTTGTCGTGGGGATTGTGGTGTTCTTGATTTTGCTGGTGATCAATTTCGTTGTGATTATCAAAGGCTCGACGCGCATAGCCGAGGTGGCAGCACGCTTCACGCTCGATGCCTTGCCGGGCAAGCAGATGAGCATTGACGCAGATCTCAACGCAGGGTTTATTGATGAGAAAGAAGCTCGGCGCCGCCGCGAACAGCTCCAGCGAGAAGCCGAGTTCTACGGTGCAATGGACGGTGCCTCCAAGTTTGTCAAGGGCGATGCCATCGCCGGATTGGTCATCACAGGCATCAACATTTTGGGTGGTTTTGCTATTGGCGTGCTCCAGCGAGGACTCGACATTGGCGCTGCACTGAAAACCTACACGATTTTGACCATCGGTGATGGGTTGGTTTCTCAAGTCCCCGCGCTGCTGGTCTCAGTTGCAGCCGGGTTGATCATCTCGCGCACGAGCTCTTCGACCTCGCTCGACAAGGATCTAAGCCGTCAGTTGACGGGCAAGTCACGGCCTCTTCTGGTTGTGGCTGGCGTTGCGATGGGAATGGGATTGCTGCCCGGTTTTCCGTTTCTGCCGTTTGCACTCCTTGGGCTTTCGATTGGTGCGGTGGGACTGCTGCGTCATCGCCAGGCGCAAGCAGCCGAGCGCGAGCAACTGCGCCAGGAGCTCAGCCAGACAGAAACCGCGAAAAAGCAACCCGAGCAACCCATCGAAGAACTCATCAAGGTTGACCCGGTCGAAGTCGAAATTGGTTTGAACCTGCTGCCGCTTGCCGATGAGCAACACGGCGGTGATCTTTTTCGGCGCATTGCCAACATTCGTCGCCAGCTTGCAACGGAGCTGGGAGTTATACTCCCACCAGTGCGTGTGCGGGATAACTTGGCGCTCGAACCCGATGAGTACGTCGTCAAACTGCGGGGCAATATCATCGCTCGCAATCGGCTCTACGTGGGAATGCTGCTGGCGATGAATCCGGGCAATGCCGAGGGCGAACTCCGCGGCATTGAGGTTCAAGAACCGGTCTTTG
>JBBIUD010000177.1:0-4230 GCA_037440485.1 Chlorobiota bacterium | reverse complement strand
ACTCACTCAATAAAGTTATTCTCGGCGATAGTGTGAGTATCGTGTTTTGGGCCGATAAGCCCAGCAGCACTGATTTCGACCTGGAACGCACCTTTGCCTGGTACATCTCCGATTCGCGCGACGATCCCGACACAAGCACGCAGGCGGTCCGCGCACTTTTCGAGGCAATCAAAAGTGGCAAGCTTGCCAAGAGTAACCAGCAATTCTACGTGCTTGGATTAGCGCCGAACGCCGGACGTATCGCCGTGCGATTCTTCCGCCGTGGCACCACACATACCATTGGCGAGCACATCTGGCAACATTTCGACGACCTATCCATTGTTCGCCCACCGAATGCACCCGAATACCCAGCGCTGTATCGCTTATTGGCAGCAACCGCGGTCGAAAACAAGCTCGACAACGTTTCCCCTAATCTTCCAGCAGCAGTCATCGAAAGCATTCTCGATGGCACACCATACCCACAAACACTGCTACAAGGCTGCATGCGCCGCGTTCGAGCCCTGCAGACCGTTTCCTATTACCACGCTGCAATTCTGAAAGCCTGGCTCAACCGCTATCATCGTTTGTACCACAATCTGCAGAAGGAGATCACCATGGCTCTGGATACTACCAACACCACGCCCGCCTATGTGCTGGGTCGTTTGTTCGCTGCGCTCGAGCGAATCCAAGAACGAGCGCAACCTGGCATCAATGCGACCATCCGCGACCGATACTTCGGTGCTGCGGCATCCTCGCCTGCAGCAACATTCCCCTTGCTGCTGAAATTATCCAACCACCATTTGAACAAGCTCGACAACGTCGGCGAGCGTATCAACCTCGAAAAATCGCTCGGCGAAATCATGAATCTGCTTGAACCCGATGATATGCCACGGTCCTTGCGATTACATGATCAAGCATTGTTCGCACTCGGCTACTACCACCAACGCCAGAAATACTTCGAACCCAAGCAATCCGAACCCACTCTTTCTTGATGATTTGTTCCACCATTTCTTCTACACAACCATGAACCCTATTTCAAAACGCTACGATGTGGTTCTCTACTTCGACGTCACCGATGGCAATCCCAACGGCGATCCGGATGCGGGTAATCTTCCGCGCATTGACCCAGAAACCGGTCACGGCCTTGTCACCGACGTTTGCCTCAAACGTAAGGTGCGCAATTATGTCGGCATGACCAAGCAATACCAGCCCCCCTACGACATCTTCGTCAAGGAAAAGGCTGTTCTCAACAATCTGATCAATGAAGCACATCAACAACCTGAGGTGCAGGCACAAGAAGACAAAGCCAGGAAAACCGATGCTGCACGCCAATGGATGTGTAGCCGCTACTACGACATTAGAACCTTCGGCGCTGTCATGACAACCGGAGAAAATGCAGGGCAGGTGCGAGGACCTGTTCAGTGGACATTCGCACGCTCGGTTGAACCGGTTGTTGCCCTCGAGCATACCATCACTCGAATGGCAGTGACTACCGAAGAAGAAGCACAGAAACAACAGGGCGACAATCGCACCATGGGGCGCAAATACACCATCCCCTACGGACTCTATCGTGCCCACGTTTTCATCTCCCCATTTCTAGCAGCACAAACGGGATTTTCACAAGAGGATTTGAATCTATTCTGGGAAGCTCTCGAGCACATGTTCGAACAGGATCGCTCTGCCGCACGCGGATTGATGTGCATGCGCGCCATCATCGCATTTGAGCATCAATCACCATACGGCTCGAAACCAGCCCATGAACTTTTAGCCCGTGTCCGCCATGAACGTACTACCTCAGGACCAGCCCGCAGCTTCGACGACTTCCGCGTTCTGCTCGATGGCGAACCCATCACTAAGACCCTAACCATACTCACTGTTGACTAACGACTATCCATGAAGAACCTTCTGACTGCACACACGAACTAACTGCTGCCTCGTCGCCACTGGCGTGAAACGATCACATAGGGGCTGCCACATGAGCAGCCCCTTGAGCATTGTCCTTGTTCACGTTCAACGCAGGCATACCATGGACAGTAGTGCCCGGATGTATTCCGACGACGAGCTTATCTCCATCAACCTACTGCAGCACTATGCGTTTTGCCCACGCCAGTGTGGACTCATTGCGATCGAAAATCTCTGGCAGGATAATGCTCTCACCGTTGGTGGCGCGCTACTGCACGAAACTATTGATCGCCCGGACTCCGAACAAATCGGCGACTGCAAGCGCATCACTGCCTTGCGCATTCATTCATACCGGTATGGCCTGACCGGCAAATGCGATGTCGTTGAACTTCGCCATACTGCCCATGGATTCCAATGCTTGCCCGTAGAGTTCAAAGCAGGACAACCCAAGCACAGTGACATTGACTGCATCCAGCTCTGTGCACAAGCACTCTGTCTGGAAGAAATGCTCGCTTGCCGTATTGAACATGGCGCTTTCTTCTATGGCAAAGTCCGTCGGCGTGTTGCAGTCCATCTTGATGAACGATTACGCCAGCGAACAATCGAGACGATCGCCGCTGTACGCCAATTGGTCGAATCAATGACTATTCCTCCCGCTGAGTTCTCACCCAAATGCAATAACTGTTCGCTTATCAGCCTATGCCAACCCAAAGCCTCCAACGCCGCGCGCGTGCACCGCTATATCCACGATTTGTTCAACCCCAGTGATGATATCCAATGAAGCGTCACCTGAACACGCTCTACATCACAAGCGATGATGCATACCTGCGTAAAGATCACGAAACCTTTGTCGTCGAAATTGGCAGCAAAAAAGTTTTCCAAGCTCCTATTCGCGCAATCGAAAACATTGTGTGTTTTGGGTTTAAGCCAATTACCCCAGCGCTCATGGCAGAGTGCACCGAACGCAGTGTTGGTATTTCATTCCTTAGCCCAAACGGGCAATTCTTAGCACGCGTTCAGGGTGAACACCACGGAAACGTTCTACTCCGCAAGGCACACTATGCCGCCAGCGACCATCCGGAGCGCTGTTTAGCAATCGCCAAGCCTATTGTCGCGGCGAAGGTTGCCAACTACCGCGCAATTTTGCTACGCCATCTGCGAAATCACCCTGACGTTGACGGTCATACTCGCATTCAAGACGCCGTCGCTGTGATGGGGCAGCGTCTCCGCTCCATTGAACAAGCAGACTCTCTCGATACTCTCCGCGGCTATGAAGGCGAATGCGCACAAGCTTACTTTAGTGTTGCATCGCTGCTGTTTACATGTCAGCAAGAAGATTTCTCTTTTCGCACCCGAAGCCGACGCCCTCCGCTCGATCGCGCCAACGCTCTTTTATCCTTCCTCTACAGCCTCATCACCAATGACGTCCGCTCCGCACTGGAAGCTGTTGGACTTGATCCGTATGTGGGATTTTTCCATCGGCTACGACCGGGAAGACCAAGCCTTGCACTGGATTTGATGGAAGAACTCCGCGCCTATTTGGGTGATCGCCTTCTGTTTTCGTTGATCAATCGGCAGCAATTGCGTGCCGATGATTTTGAAGTTCGAGCCTCCGGCGAGGTCCGCATGACCGATGCAGCACGAAAGGTCGTCTTGACTGCTTATCAACAACGCAAACAGGAGGAAATTACTCATCCCTTTCTCAATGAGCGCATAACAATCGGTCTGCTGCCACACATACAGGCCCAATTGCTTGCACGTCACCTTCGCGGCGATACAGACATGTACATCCCCTTCTACATCAAATGAGGTGTTGCAATGATGGTGTTGATTAGCTACGATGTTTCCACAAAAACACCCGACGGAGCACAGCGCTTACGAAAAATTGCGCAGTTATGCTCTAACTACGGATTGCGCGTTCAAAACTCGGTCTTTGAGTGCAATGTGTCCGAAGCTGAGTGGAAACAGTTGCGTGCCCGCTTGTTAGAAACGTTCAATCCGAAGGAAGATAGCATACGGTTTTACTTTCTTGGGAACAAGTGGAAGCAACATGTTGAGCACCACGGAAACAAACAAGTCCAAAGTATTGATGACCCGATGATTTTTTGATTGCGTATAGTGTGCGCTAACCGCAGTAGCGGCTATTTTCGTGGGGGGATAGCACTGGGAAAAACTGCTTGCAAATACACGATGTTCACTGTGATAGCAGACTTTGTACCCAATAGTTGGAGTTTCTGAAAAGGAGGGTTAGCGAAATGGTGTACGCAAGCAATTGGGAAAGACCAAGATAATTTTGCTGCAGTCGCGCCCCACGCGGGCGCGTGGATTGAAACGACACGATCGCCCTCG
>JBBIUD010000176.1:0-4272 GCA_037440485.1 Chlorobiota bacterium | reverse complement strand
CAAACAAATTTACTGTGTGTGATTTGGTGTGTGCTGGCACAACAGTTTTCCGCAGCGTTGCCGATACTCAAAGCGGTGTAATTGGCACACTTTTTCCGTACACATCCGTATGAACAGATCACGGAGGACGACTCATGGCTGATCTCGAGCAAGAGCAATCATTGCCAGAAGAGACGCCCAAGAAGGGCATACGACTGCCTGTACTTATCGGCATCATCCTGGGCATCATTGTTGTGCAGGCAGGTATTGTTCTGGCTGCATTGAAAATTTTCGCTCCATCAGCTGAGAGCCATTCGAATCCCAAACACGATGCCGTCGAGGTTGCGGCTGACTCTACTGAGGAGGAAGAAACTGGACCAATCCTTGTCCAAAAGGTTGAAGGTATCATTACGCCCAAATCTGACCTGTACATCAATCCCAGAGGTTCAGCCTCGCGTATCGTCGTGATGTCTGTAGGTATCGAAGTTTCGCCAGCAGAGAAAGCAAAAGAGGTTGAAGAAAAACTGATGGTCCCAATTCAGGATCGCATCATCGCACGGATGTCCAGCTATACACTCGAAGAACTGCAGGATTTGAAGCTGCGCGACTCGCTCCGAGCGATTCTGCGCAATGATCTAAAACCCTACTTCAACGCGCTCGAAGGTGTCAAGCTGCGGAATATCTATTTCCCCAAGTTCGTTATTCAGTAGTACGCAGTATGGCTGAGTATTTGAGTCAGGATGAAATTGATAGCCTGCTTCAAGCGGCAAAAGAGGATGCGCTCGCTCCTGAGACGTTCGGACGGCAGGATGTCGCTAGCTATGACTTCCGGCGCCCCAATCGCATTTCAAAAAATCAGCTTCGCACTATCCAGAACATTCACGAGACCTTTGCAGAATCACTGAGCTACTACTTTGTCTCGAAGCTGCAGACCGTCGCAACAGTGAATGTGACATCGGTTGATCAGTTGTTTTATTCGGAGTACATTCTTTCGGTCACAAATCCGAACTGCTTGTATGTGTTTGATATCGAGGGTGCAGATGGAGCGGGTGTTTTCGAGATCGGACCACCGCTAGCGCTCACACTGATCGAACGGCTCCTTGGCGGTTCGGCAGAACAACAACCTCGGAAACCTCGCTCGATCACGCCTATCGAACAAGCAGTCTTGCGCGGTGTTGTCGAGCACATATTGTCAGATTTGTCGGCGGCGTGGAAATCCGTGACTGATTGTACGTTCCGTTACAATCGGTTTGAAAGCGAGCCTGATTTCGTCCAAATCGCACCTGCATCCGAAATTGTTCTGGTTGTCTCGTTCGATGTAAGCATCGGACTGAATGCGTTTGTGATGAATGTCTGCTATCCAACGTTTGCGCTCGAAGAAATCATTGCTCGACTCAATAGCGAAGCGCTCAGCGCACGGATGGCTGGACGACGACGCGATCGCGAAAACGAGAGCGCACGGATTCTTCAGCAGCTGCTCAATGTTGTCGAATTGCCGATTGTCGCTGAGCTGGGCAATGCAACGATTACCGTCGGTGAATTGCTCGAACTCAAGATTGGCGATGTTATCAAGCTCGATACCGAAATCACTGGCGAACTTGTCGTTGCAATTGATGGCAAGCCTCGCTTTGCAGCTCGACCCGGCAAAGTAGATAATCACAAGGCTGTTCGCATCACACGGATACTCAATCCCGACGATATCCTGGTTTATAGCAAGTAACAACATTACCGGAACCGATCATGACACTCTCTCAAGAAGAAATTGATGCAATGCTCAAGGCAATGCCTGAGCAACAATCTGTCAGCGAAGACGAAAAAACACCCGTCGCTGAACCAGCATTTGCCGAGCTTGATGTAGGAGGCGATGCTACCACGAGCGGTGCTCAACAAAAGCCACAGGGACTCAACCCTAAGCTGGATTTGCTCTATGATCTGCAACTGGTTCTCTCGATCGAGCTGGGCAGGACGACAATGATGATTCGCGATATACTCCGCTTGACGCGTGGATCAGTCGTTGAATTCGATAAGCTTGTTAGCGAACCAGTGGATGTCCTCGTCAACGACAGAAAAATTGCCGAGGGTGAAGTCGTTGTCATTGATAAGCACTTCGGCATTCGCATAACATCGCTTGTTGATCCCAGCGATCGGCTACGCTCATTGCGGCGATAGGCAATAGAACGGCAGGTCTGGTCGTTTACGCACATGTAACTTTGCAGTGTAAACTCGACCAGCAGTACCATGCGACGCATAATGTTCAAATCAAAAGTACATCGAGCAACGATAACCGACGCAAATCTCCACTACGAAGGAAGCCTCACACTCGACCAACAGCTCATGGAGGCTGCCGATATGCTTCCGTATGAGCAAGTATCTGTTCTCAACATCAACAATGGTGAGCGTTTCGAGACATACGTTATCCCTGGTGAGCGCGGTAGTGGAATGGTTTGCCTCAATGGTGCGGCAGCACGCAAAGGACAAGTTGGCGATCGGGTCATCATTCTGACTTATGCAGAAATGAGCGATGAGGAAGCCCGACACCATCAGCCGACGGTTGTCCTTGTTGACGAGCGCAATGCGATTGTCGAGCTCAGCAACAGTGTTGATGCTCATCGCTGGATTGAATGATGGGGACAATTGGAATCGTCCTTGCTGCTGGGCAAGGCAAGCGTATGGGTAATCCATCTCTACCCAAAGTCTTAGTCCCACTGGCAGGGAAACCACTCCTCGGCTATGTGCTCGATACGCTCGCCTCTCTCTCACTCGAACGTATCATCTCGATCGTTGGATATGCTCGCCAGCAGGTTATCGCTTATCTACACGATCACTATCCCGCTGTTGAATATGCCGTTCAACATGAGCAGCGCGGTACTGCGCATGCTGTCTTGCACGCTGCACCACTGCTTGAGTCGTGGCATGGGACGCTCTTGATCGTCAATGGTGATGTACCATTGGTTCAGAGCCAGACCCTGGCTGACTTTCTTTTTCACCACGCACACTCTGATGCAGCACTCAGCATTCTGACAACCACTGTTCCGAACCCGAATGGATACGGACGCATCCTCCGAGCTGGTGATGGCACGGTAGATGCTATTGTTGAGGATGCTGATCTGCTGCCTCACCAGCGAACAATTGACGAGATCAACACTGGCATCTATGCTGCTGATGCAACAACACTGTTCGATGCACTATCGCAGACAACCACCTCCAATGCACAAGGTGAATATTACCTGACCGATGCAGTCGCTATCCTGCGTGAAAATGGCAAGCGTGTTCATGCGTGGGTGCATCCAGATTGGCAGCAGTTTCTCGGTGTCAATACGCCCGACCAGCTTTATCTCCTGGAACACTACGTTGCTCGTACACACCAGACCGAAAGGAGCATATGATCCAGCAGCTCTCGCATATCGGAATTGCCGTTGCAGACCTGGACAAAAGTATTGCGCTCTACCAGAGCATTTTTCAACCAACGACCATTCACCGTGAAGTTGTGCCTGAGCAGAAGGTCGAGGTTGCATCCTTTCTGGTGGGGAATGTTCGTATCGAATTAGTTGCAGCAACATCGCCTGACTCACCGATTGCACGCTTCATCGAAAACCGCGGCGAAGGTATTCACCACCTTGCATTCGAAAGCGATGACGTCGGCGCAGAGCTGGATAGATTAGCACAGCACGGCATTCAACTGATCAACACGTCGCCGACTCAAGGAGCACACGATATGCTGATCGCATTTCTCCACCCAAAATCAACAGGTGGTGTTCTGCTGGAACTCTGCCAACATTCCACTTCACCGGCTCAATGAAGCGCCGACGCTGGATTGAGCTGGTGATCTCTGCTGCATGGATTGGTGGCATTGCGTGGACTGCAAATAACTTCTTGCGTCGGGCAAGTGGAATACGCCTTCGGAAGATTGCGGTCGGTCGGGAGGATGAATTACGCCAACGCAGATTCCTTCAGGTCGAAATCAGCGGACGGACGGTGCACATCAATGCCAGCAGTGATCGTCTCGTTGCGCTTGATCTCCGGTGCACACACGGTAATTGCACGGTTCGGTACACTCCAAAGCAGCGGCATTTTGTCTGCCCATGCCACGGTGGTATTTTCGATAGTGAAGGACAGGTGATCAGTGGACCTCCCACAAAGCCACTTGCTCAAGTTCCGCTTCGCAATGAGGAGGGTATAGTGTACATCCTCGATCACACGTAGGGCACCGTCACTAGGTCGTTATCAATCAAACGGGTCGAGCCGATCCGCACAGCAAGAAGTAACACAACGGTTGATCCTGCAGGAAATTCT
>JBBIUD010000175.1:0-4288 GCA_037440485.1 Chlorobiota bacterium | reverse complement strand
CGAACTGTGCAGATCACCATCGAAACGCCGATTTCCAATGGTGCAAAGCAGTAATCGGCGCTGGATTGTTGGGATTGTGCTGATCGTTTGCGCTATCGCACCGCTTCTGAACACGTGTTCGACTCTAGACCCTGCCGTGCGCCGCCGGATGGAGCAAACACAATCCATTCTTGCTGGTTGCGATGAGCGCTTTGCACCGGTGGTGTACCGTCTGCTGGAAAAAGGTGTTGACTCAGCGTTTCTCTGGCGGGCTTTCCACCATCCCCGCACAAAGTTTCTGCCGGAGATGCTGCGAATCAATGTTACCGGCTTCCTCCGAAAAGTTGACTATTCGCCAAACTGGAGCGATGCCGCCATCAATACCTGCCGTGCATTTATGGACTCAACCCGTGCGCTCCTTGCTGCTGCTGAACGCAGCTACGGCGTACCAGCAGAAATTATCACTGCCATCCTCTGGGTCGAAACAAAGTTTGGAAAGTACACGGGCACTCACCACGTCTGGAGTGTGTACGCATCGCTGGCAACCGCCGATCAACCGGATAACATCAGGGCAAACCAGCAAACCTATAGCGACACGATTGCCGACCCTGTCCGCCTTGCATATTTGGATTCGCTTGTGGAGGTGCGCTCACGGCGTAAATCAGCCTGGGCATTGTCGCAATTGCACGCGCTTGTTCAGATAGCGAAAGACTCAGCGTTCGATGTGCTAACGCTGTCCGGGTCATGGGCTGGAGCATTCGGACTACCGCAGTTTATACCCAGCAGCTACATACAGTGGGCACGTGATGGCAATGGCGATGGGCGCGTTGATCTGTTCGATGTTTCCGATGCCATCGCCAGCGTTGCAAACTACCTTCGGAGTAATGGATGGTCAGCACGGCGAGAGCAGCAAGAAGCAGCGCTTTTCCACTACAACAATAGCCGTGACTATGTTGCCTGCATCTTTGCTGTTGCCGAGCGCCTTGGCTATCGCCCCGGTGCAACCAATTGATCAGTACTGCGTAGATGCATCTGTTTTTTGTCGTACGATTGTTCTGTTTGAGCATGCGTAACTCTATCGCCTCCAGTATTGTGATGCTCATGCTCACACTTCCTGCGTCAGCACATGATGCAGCCAGTGTCGTTGCATTGTACCAGCGCGCCATTGGAGATGCTGCAAAGCTTCGCAGCATGCGATCGTGGAGCTTGTCGGGGAAAATATCTAGTGCTGATGGTTCCTGGAAGCGAACCTTTCGAGCATGGTTCGATGGAATGAAAACACGGACAGAGATGGTCCTGCAGCCAGGGATTGTCGCCACCACCTGGACTGATGGACACAATGGCTGGAGCATACAGCCCTGGACGCAATCACTGGTGCCGCAGCCGCTCAATCAATCCTCCCGGTGGCGGTTACAGATCATGGCGCAACTGTGGCGTAACGATTTGCTCGACCCCGCGGCAAAACTTGAATACCTTGGTACCGAAGAACTCGATGGATCGGACTGCTACAAGCTTCAATCTCGGCATCGCGATGGTTCAATCTGGACGTACTTTGTTGATCCTGATCTTGGTCTGTTGGTCAAGCTGAGCGTCGAGGCGTTGATCAACGGAGAAGAGGTTCAGTGGAATGCAACGTTTGGCAATTACGAGCGCATTGAAGGAATTCTGCTGCCAATGGTGCTCGATACATCAACTGGGCTCCTGCTGGTTGATCGCTACGAGCTAAATCCTACGCTCGATGCTGGAATGTTTGCTCCTCCCACAAAGTAAAACGACTGCATTGACTACGATGAAGCATATTCTGTGTTTGCTTGTTACCGTTTGTGCAATCAGTGCCGCACAGCCGTTGAATTCAGCCGTGTGGGGCAATCTTACCGCTCGCGCACTCGGTCCTGCAACATGCTCAGGCCGTATTACCGCCATCGAGGCAGTATACGTCCCCGTTGATTCGGCGCATAGCCGTGATCGGCGATTGGTCATCTACGTTGGTTCTGCTGCGGGAGGTGTGTTCAAATCCCGCGATGGCGGCGTAACGTTCGAGCCGATTTTCGACAAACAAGACTACCAGTCTGTTGGTGCGCTCGCGCTCGATCCACGCCACCAAGATTCGGTGCTCTGGGTTGGCACCGGTGAATCGAATGTTCGCAATAGTGTTTCCATTGGTGGAGGACTCTACCGCACCAGCGATGGCGGCAAGACCTGGAAAAAAGTTGGCTTCGATAGTGTCGAGCGCATCGCTAAAATTGTACTGGATCCCTCGAATCCTGACCGCATCTTTGTAGCAGCACTGGGAGCACTCTGGAGCGATTCGCCGCACCGTGGACTGTACCGCTCCACCGATGGCGGACGTACATTCCAGCGCGTGCTCTACGTAGATGAAAAAACTGGTTGTGCAGACGTCGCCATTGATCCGTCGAATCCCCGCATAGTCTATGCTGCGATGTGGCAGTTCCGCCGCAAAGCCTACAGCTTTTCCTCTGGCGGACCTGGTAGCGGACTCTACAAATCAACTGACGGTGGAACAACCTGGCGAAAATTGACCACTGATTTGCCCCGCGGCGATCTGGGGCGCATTGTGTTGGCGATTGCACCGTCGAAACCAGAAATTGTCTATGCCATGGTTGAAGCCAAAGAAAGCGCACTCTACCGCTCGACCAATCGCGGGGAAAACTGGCAGCGTCGCTCCTCAGCCGTCAATGTGACGGCACGACCGTTCTATTTCTCCGCGATGGCGATTGATCCATTCGATCCCGACCGCGTCTATCGCCTCACCTTCCAGCTTGCCATTAGTGACGATGGTGGCAAAACCTTCAACACGTTTTCCTATGGTGGTGCGCTGCACCCAGACCACCATGCGTTCTGGATTGACCCATACAATCCACAGCATCTTCTCATCGGCACCGATGGTGGTGTCTATGAAAGTTTCGATCGCGGTCAGAGCTGGCGGATGTTCCGCAATCTTCCGCTGTCGCAGTTCTATCGCATAAGCTATGACTTCGACGATCCCTACAACATCATGGGTGGATTGCAGGACAACGGCTCGTGGATGGCTCCGCATCGTGTGCGGGGCGGTGCGATTACGAATTGCGAGTGGCAAGCAACAGGATGGGGAGATGGGTTTGCTGTGGTGCGTGATCGAATTCGACCCGAGTACATTTACTTCGAGTCGCAAGGTGGCGAGGCAGTCCGCCGCAATCTGCGAACTAACGAAACACGCTCGATCCAACCGCGTGCTGGTATCGGGGAACCGAAATTGCGTTTCAATTGGAATACTCCCATCACCATCAGCAACGCAAATCCGCGCTACCTCTACATCGGATCACAGTACCTGCATCGTTCCACCGATCATGGGACGACGTGGGAGCGAATCTCTCCAGACTTGACAACCAACGACTCGACAAAGTACGACCCTCAAGAAAGCGGTGGTGTAACGCGCGATAACACCAGTGCTGAAAATCACTGCACGATTTATACCATTGCGGATTCACCGCTGGATGAGCGTATCATCTGGGTTGGCACAGACGATGGCAATCTTCAGCTCTCTATGGATGGCGGGAAGACATGGACAAACCTCCGCGCTAATCTCCCTGCGAGTTTGCCGGAGGGAACCTGGGTTAGTTGCGTCGAGCCAAGCCATCATCACGCAGGCACGTGTTTTGTTACTTTCGATAACCACACGCGGGGAGATATGACGCCCTATGTTTATCGCACCACCGATTGGGGACGCACGTGGGAACGCCTCCGCAGCGATAGTCTCCGTGGCTTTGCGCATGTTGTTCGGCAAGATTTGGTCAACCCTGATTTGCTCTTTGTTGGCACTGAGTTGGGGCTATTTATCTCACTCGATGGCGGCAAGAACTTTGCACGCTTCAAGGCTATCCCTGCAACACCAGTGCGAGACATTCAAATTCATCCGCGTGAGCACGACTTGATAGTTGCAACCCATGGTCGCGGTGCCTATATTCTCGACGATATAACGCCGCTGCGGTCGCTGCAGCAATCGGCTCTCGATAGCGAGATTGTAGTCTTGCCTTGCCGTCCGACGGTGCAACGGTTCGAGAGCGGTTTCCAGGAATTTAGTGGCTCTGATCAATACGTGGCACCATCGCCGAGTGAAGATGCACAGATTGCCTACTACCTGCGCACGCGCCACCTGGTCGGGCAGATGAAAATCGAGGTGCTCGACTCAGCAGGAAATATTATTGCCACGCTGCCGCCGGGTAAACGGAAAGGCATCAACCGTATCGGCTGGGGAATGCGTATCAATCCACCGCGCGTGGCTCGCTCGCCGAATCCTGGTGGTGGCTCC
>JBBIUD010000174.1:0-4326 GCA_037440485.1 Chlorobiota bacterium | reverse complement strand
CCAACGCCGGCGCTCGAGTGGAGCGAACATCATGGTCTGCGCTTTTCGCTGCTCTATCCATTCAAGCTGAACATCGGTCGGTTACGGCTATGAGAGCAAGCAGTGCAAACCCTGCAGAATTGAGCATTTGGGAACGACCACAACGACGCTGTGCCCCGGTGAACATTCGCATCAGCGTGATCATACCCACACTGCAGGAAGAACGCTATCTCAGTGACGTGTTGAATAGATTCGACCAAGCCACCATCACGCGATATGGCATCGAGCTAATCGTCAGCGATGGCGGCAGCAGCGATGCGACCGCGACCATTGCACAGCAACATGCTGATGTTGTGGTTGTTCACTGTGCAGCGCGGCGTCAGACAATTGCCGAGGGACGAAACGTAGGCGCATTGCTGGCTCATGGGGAAGCACTGGTCTTCCTGAATGCCGATTGTGTTCCTGCGGACTGGGAGCGATTCTGGACCTTTGTTGCAGAATGGGCAGCGGGCAATGGTCCCTATGCAGACTTTGCTGCTTTAGCAGCGCCGGTCGAGGTATCACCAGCCGAACGACGGTGGAGCGATCGAATCATTCATGCTGCGTTCAATGCATACCTTTCGATGGCAGCGGCGCTTGGTTTTGGTGTCGGGCGTGGAGAATGTCAGGTTATTCGGCGATGGCTTTTTGAGCGGACGGGTGGATACACGGCATCGCTAGCAGCCGGCGAGGATTTCGAGTTTCTTCACCGGGCTCGTCGCTGGACACGGGTTGCAATCCCGCGCGAGCTGCTGGTCTATGAATCACCGCGCCGCTACCGCCAGTGGGGATACAGGCGAATTCTCTGGCAATGGTTTCTCAATTGGTTGGGTGCGCTTGTCATGCACCGCAGCGTTGTGTCGGAATGGTCCCCTGTCCGCGATACCTGACCACATGCCCCGGAGACCGTCCGATTCCACTCCGCACAGACACGCGCCTGTCGCAATCCTGATGGAGCGCCCTATCTTTGTGTGTACCATTTCTGCACACCACCACGCATGGACTATACCACAGCCGGAGTCAATATCGCCGCAGGCGATGAACTTGTCCGTCGAATAAAACCGCTCGTGCGCTCGACGTTCAACAATCGTGTGCTTGCCGATGTGGGGCATTTCGGCGGATTGTACGATGCACGCTTTGACCAGATGCAACATCCCGTTCTGGTCAGCAGCACCGATGGGGTTGGGACAAAGCTGAAGATCGCCATTGCCATGAACGTGCATTCGACAGTCGGGAGAGATTTAGTCAATCATTGCGTCAACGACATCCTTGCCTGCGGGGCGCGTCCGCTCTTTTTCCTCGATTACTTTGCAACGGGTAAGCTCGATGTTGCTGTTGCCGAGCAAGTCATTGCCGGGCTTGTCACAGCGTGCCGAGAAAATGGCTGTGCACTCATCGGTGGTGAAACAGCCGAGATGCCGTCGCTCTACGCTGAAGGAGATTACGACCTTGCCGGTACGATCGTCGGCATCGTTGAAAAAAGTCAAATTCTCGACGGTCGTGCCATTGAAGCAGGCGATGTTCTCATCGGCTTGCGGTCGAGCGGATTACACACCAACGGTTACTCGCTTGCGCGTGCCGTCTTGCTCGAGAAGTACCGTTTGGATCAAGAAATCCCAGAGCTTGAATCAACAGTAGGCTCGGCGCTGCTTGCAGTGCACCGATCCTACCTCCATTCCGTCCAACCACTCCTGGAACGGAATCTGGTCGTTGGCTTGGCACACATTACAGGCGGTGGAATCGAAGGGAATACACGCCGTATCCTCCCCAGTGGATTATCCCTGGCGATTGAGTGGGGTGCGTGGACAGTGCCACCGATTTTTCAATTGATTCAACGGGCTGGCAGTATCAGCGATGACGAAATGCGACGTGTGTTCAATCTTGGAATCGGGATGGTGATTGTCTGCAAGCCAGAGCACACAAGCACTGTCCTTGCTTTGACGGCAGATGAGCAAAGCTGTGTTATCGGTCACGTCGTGGCAGCGTAATTGGTGCCATTGCAGGTGATGCACTCGCGCGCCGATGGACAATCAGCATCAACATAGCCGAGGACACGAACGCTGCACCTAACACGAGCGCACCGATTCGAAGCGACCTCGTCAACGCAACAGCGGCACCAAACATACCCATGCCAATGGTTGTCCCGACTTTTTCTGCGATGTCGTAGAGACTAAACAGCGCTGCGTGCGATTGTTCGGCAGCAATGAGTTTGGAAAACGTCGAACGCATTTGGGATTGAATGCCGCCAAGTACTAAACCGACTGTTGCCGAAAGAGCAATGAACTCACCTGCTGTGCGTATCGCGTATGCAGCGATGCAAATCAACACCCAGGTGAACAGGATAAGCGTCAGCGCGCGCGTGTTTCCAATCAACTCGGAGAGCCGACTGCAAAGCCACGAACCCAGCGCTGCCACCAATTGCACCAGCAATATCAAGCCCACGAGCAACGACTCCCCCAGCTCTAATTCTTGCTTGCCGTACACACTTGCCAACATGATCACCGACTGCACGCCCATCGAAGCACACAGATACCCCAGCAAAAAGCCCCCAATAACCGTTGAACGGCGGACTGTGACTATTGCCTCTTGGAGTTGCACAATGCCTTGACGCAGTGCAGAAGCTAGGGTTGAAGGCATCGTTCTTTGCTGCTCGGGCACAAGTCGGAATGTGATCTGCGCAAAGCCGAACCACCACAATCCCACGCCCATAAATGACCACGGCGCCACTGCCAGGAATGTCGCTTCGCTACTGCCTCCACCCCCAGACGTCGTCGGTAGCATCATCGCTGCAAGGACTGCCACCAGCAGCAACGATGAACCGATGTAACCGTAGATGAAGCCGCGTGCACTAATGCGATCGTGTAATCGCGGCGGTGCGATTTCCGGAAGAAACGCATTGTAAAAAACCAGAGAACCATTGAAGCCAATGCTTGCCATCATCGCCGCGAGAATACCTATCCACAACTGTTGCGAGTCGAACAGTGCAAGCAGGCAACAGCTCAATGCACCTATCGAGCAAAACAAGCGGAGAAAGTGCTTTTTCCGGTTACTCCAATCAGCGATACCAGAAAGTAGCGGCACCAGTACTGCATTGATCGCATACGACGTAGCTATTGCCAGCGAATACAACGACGCTGATTCCCAACGCAGTCCCACAAAGGTCACCGTTGCACTGCTGGCACTATCGCGTGCAACGAGACTGAAGTACACCGGAAACAGCGCTGTTGAGACAACAAGCGGATAGGCAGAATTAGCCCAGTCGTACATGCACCACGCCCATACGACACGACGGTTCATTAGCGGAACATCCAGAATGCACTGACAACGGGAAAGACGACTGTTGATGCACTACCGGTGCTGGGAAATGCAAGGAGAATGCCGCCATCGAGAGAAAATTGCTGGCTGAAATAGCGAACTGTCATGGCAACTGGCACATGGTCAACAGTGCCGATGCCAAATATGTCGCAGGCAACTTTCCACTGCGGTGCAATGACCACGTCACCTCCAATGGCAACGATCGGTACATCGGCGCGGAATCGGCTGCTCGATGAGCGATGCTGTTTGAAAACGTACCCAATGCTGGCATTGAGTCGAGCTGTGCCCAGCAGGAGAGTTGTGTTCACAAAAGGGGCAGCGAGCGTGATTGTTGTTTCGTCGCTTGCTGTGTTGCTGATGCTTTGACCGACGACGCCACCGAAACCAATACACCAGGTCGAATCAAGCTGGACAGCAGAACGAGTGCCAAGCCCGTATGCTGCAGAGCGAGTACCACTGAAGGTGATTGGTATCAACCCACCGCCCAAAATGGTTAGTGACCGAGTCGGTGCATACAAACCGAGCAAACCGACGCCATTGTAACTGCCGACACCGAGCGTACCAGCAGGTAATTGCTCTGCTGTTGGCTGGATAACGGTTCGAAAGAACGTTGGGTCGCCGATAGCCACCTGTGCTGGCTGGATACCGCGCCCGCGCAGATGCAGTGTGATAATCTGCTGGTTGTCGCGGACGCGAGCGGTAGCCTGGTAAAGTCGTGTGCTGTCGGGGGTAAAGCGTATGATACGCTCGGCTGACCGGGTGCTTGCTTCGATTGCAAATGCGGTGCTATCGCCATTCCAGAGAACTGTCGGCACAGCAGACTCACTCACATAAAATTGTTCGCTTCTGCTGCTACCGACTGGTACAACGCCAAAATCAACGATGAGGCTTCGGGGTGGCACGCCAACACCGTGTCCCCATACAAGCTGCCGAACGTAACCGCCTGTAGTGACCAGGAGCAGCTCAGCACTTCGTCTGCCTGCTGCCGATGGC
>JBBIUD010000173.1:0-4366 GCA_037440485.1 Chlorobiota bacterium | reverse complement strand
ATGATGGCATTGATACGCTGGCGTTTGCGTTCTCCAGCTTCGATTGCGTGTTTTCCGGCTTGCAAAGCTTGATAGAGTGCCCGTGCATGGCGTCGCTCGTCTGCCGAAAGATAAACGTTGCGGGAACTCAATGCAAGTCCATCGTGCTCGCGAACGGTCGGGAGTATGGCGAGTGTAACACCCATGTTCAAATCCCGAACCATTTGCGAAATCACAAGCGTCTGCTGATAATCTTTCTGCCCGAAATATGCACGATGAGGTTGGGTGATGTGAAATAGTTTGGCGACAACAGTTGCAACGCCACGGAAATGTCCGGGGCGAAAAGCACCTTCGAATCGCTCCGCAATTGGTCCGACATCAATGGTGGTTGCATAGCCATCGGGGTACATCTCCGAGGCAGGGGGGGCAAACAGAACCGTTGTACCGGCAGCGGAAGCAATGGCAGCATCGCGTTCTAGGTCCCGTGGGTAACGCTCAAAATCTTCGCCGTGCCCGAACTGTAGCGGGTTGACGAACACCGTGGTGATGACGACGTCGCATTCGCTGGCTGCGCACTCGATGAGCGAGCGATGACCATCGTGAAGGTAGCCCATTGTCGGCACCACACCAATTGTTGTCCCAGTGCGGCGTTGGTGTTCGCTCCACTGCTGCATGTGTGAAACTGCAGTGATAATCTGCATAGCCAGTCCACAGAGCAATTGAACAGGACGAAAATACCGGTCAGCTAACAGCCCGTGGTGCCGTAGTTTTGCAGTAGCCTGTCCTACCATCTGTTCTTACTGCCATGCGGTATGACCCGTTATTTGTAGCGCCGATGCGTGAAGAGTTGGTCCGCCTTGGATTTGAGGAGTTACACACCGTTGACGATGTTGATCGTGCACTTGCTCGAAGCGGAACAACGCTATTGGTGATAAATTCCGTTTGCGGCTGTGCTGCCGGTAGTGCTCGTCCAGCCGTTGCGCTCTCGCTCCACCACACTATCAAGCCTGACTATTTGGTGACGGTGTTTGCTGGAATGGATGTCGAAGCAACGCAGCATGTTCGGGAAAAATATCTGGCGGGGCAGCCTCCGTCATCCCCGTCAATGGCACTATTTGTTGACGGTCAATTAGCGATGATGATCCACCGTCACCAGATCGAAGGGCAGTATCCCGAGACGATTGCCAATTTTTTGGTGAGTGCATACGATCGCTACTGCCAACGCGCCAGCGCAGACGCTGAAGTCTAACAGGTACATTCCAGCAGTAACGTTGTGCAAGAACGGGCATACACAGCTGGGGGACTTGCGATTGCAGCAGTATTGATCGCTGCATTTCTCTATACGGCGGGTTTACTCACACAAGCGTTGGCGCCATTGTTGCTCTACGGGTGTGCAATGGCGTTGTTAGTACCGCTGCGCAATACCGAACCGCTGGCTCGCCGCCTGTCAACTGTAGCGAGCATACTGTTTGCAGTGTGGATTATTTCAGACCTAGGCGCGCTCGTTTTTCCTTTTGTGTTGGGCTTTTTTATTGCGTACGTTCTCGATCCACTCGTAACAAAAGCAGAACGCTGGCGCATTCCGCGATGGGTTTCAGCTCTGCTGGTCAATGCTGCATTGATTGGTGTTGTCACTCTCGTATCCATGTTCCTTGCACCGGTTGTTTGGTCACAACTGCAGGAATTGATCAGGGGCATTTCGTCGTTTGTCAATGCGTCGCAACAGTTTCTCGAAAGTCGGCAGTTTTATCGTTGGCTTCGTTCGTTGGGAATACCAAGCGAACAGGTGCGATCATTGGTGCAAGACTACCTAATTCCTCGACTGGAGAATGTATCGCAGTACTTGTTTTCTTTGGTGGTGAGCTTTCTCGAAGGTGCTGCCGGAATTATCGCGCAGTTGGTCAATGTCATCTTGGTACCGCTACTGGCATTCTATCTGCTTACTGATATGCCGCGCCTGAAAACGTTCGTTCATCATCTTCTATCGCAGCGGTCACCCGCATTGTTACGCGATGTCATTGAGATCAACGCGATCGTCCGAGCGTACATAACCGGGCAGCTCATCACAGCAACATTTGTTGGTGCTTTGGGTGTGGTTGGATTTGTCGTCGCTGGCATACCGTACGGTGCGTTCTTAGGGGTATTGTGCGGGATACTCAATCCTATTCCATACGTTGGGCTGCTCGCCAGTCTGCTCATTGCGGTGGTAACGATAATTTTAGCGGATTCACCGCAACCGCTGCTCGACATTATTCTGGCAGCCACCATTATCAACGTATTGCATTTTATCGGCACCTATTTGATTGATCCTCGTGTAACGGGGAAGCGAGTTGGGTTGCACCCAGTGTTGTTGATTGCAGCTCTCTTTGTGTTTGGACATTTCTTTGGGTTGTTAGGATTGATTGGTGCTGTGCCGATCACCGCTGTGCTGATGATGTATTTCCACCGTTGGGCAACGGCCTTGGATCGGCAGACTGTCGAACAAACTGTCACCGAGAATGTCGCGTAAACCGTTGGTGCTTGTCCCCGGCGCAGAGGAGGAATTCGAGCCGGTCGTACTATCGCCGGATGTTCTTTCCGAACACATAGCGCGCTACATTCTTTCGCTGCGCGACTATAGCCCACAATCAGTTGGAACCTATAAGCGATGTTTGCGGGAGTTTGTCTATTACGTTACCTCGGTTGAGCGGCGTTTCCGCTTTACGGCCAAGGATGTCGAGCGATACCGTGAGTATCTGCTTCACCGCAAGCGGCGCAGACGTGGTGCAGGTGGTGTTGGGCTAACGGAGGTAGCAATGTCGCAGTACATGACTGCATTGCGGCGCTTTTGCTCGTACCTTGTCGAAGTCGGGGTACTGGCAAAAAATCCAGCGCGACTAGTTACCGGTGGAAAGCGCCCAACGCGCTACCATCGCCGGGCACTCACACTCGAGCAGCTCGATCGCTTACTTGCTGTGCTCAATGGTGAAGATGAAGAAAGTCGCCGCGATCGAGCGCTGATTTTACTAATGCTTGCTGCAGGGCTATCGGAGGTCGAGTTGCATCATCTCGACGTCGGAGATATGCACCGCATCGGCCGGCGGTGGTACGCGGACGTTCGCGGAAAAGGGAAACGACTCAAAGTCGAGCGTGTGTTCATTCCGCCGGCAGCCGTCGAAGCTGTTCAATCGTACACTGCGCTCTATCCGGAAGCTGTTGCTACCGACCCAGTCTTCCGAAGCGTGAGCCGACGTTCAAAAGGAAAGCGGCTCAGTATTCGATCCATGCACGTTGCAATCGAGCGTCGGTTTATCCAGGCAGGAATACGAACAGAGCAGGATGCACTTCGACTGACACCCTTCTCGCTTCGTCATACCGGTGGCATCATTCTTGCGGAAAGTGGGATGCCGATCGAACAACTCATGGAACGCTGGCGCATCTACTGGCGACCAACCGCTGAGCGGTACTATAAACTCGCCGGCACACTCGGTAGCGCTACACGGCCCGATCTTCAACGGTTGCTTGGTCTTGAACATCATCATCGGTCTTCGATGCACGACGCATGAGATTGGCTCTTGCTGTTGCCGCGACGATAGCAACAACCGCAGCACTTTCAGCAGTGCAGACGCTGACTATTGTTTCTGGGGGCAAACGCTATCGCATACCAGTCCATCGTCTGGGCACTGTCCGGTACGTCTCGTTCCGTGCGCTCTCCCAAGCAATGGGGCAATACAGGCGTCCTGATGAACTCGTCGTGCAGAGCTGTTCGATACGGTGGAGTGCACCAACATTTTTTTTCAGTCTCCGTTGCGGCCAGACGGTGCAGGTGATCCAATGCATTCGTCCTTCGATCAATCACAATGGCAGCATCCACGTTCCGCTCGATGAATGCATGGCGCATTTTGCAGCAGCAGGGATCGTCCAGTGGGATGCTTCTCAAATGCGTGCAACGGTTATGCGTCAACAACAGACACCACCAATACCACCCACACTACCGCCTCGCTATCAATTGCCACCAGGGTTGCGGCGTCCGTCACTGGAGCGCTTGCGCAGCCATCCAGTTGGCTCTGACGATCGCCCGGGCATGCAAGTCACGAGCAGCTCACCGTTGCTTGCCTGTCTGGTCACAATGCCGGTTGAACCTTCTGCGTTAACGATAGAGCGTGTTGTGCCGACATTCAACAGTGATACCACACGCATCGAAATAACCTTCAATGGAGCGATCGCACCGGACGACATAACCCTATCGAAACGTGGCAAGACTGTAACAATCGGTATCCGGAACCTGCGTGCTTCAAAGAAGCAATTCCGGGCACTCTCGGCAGTGCGACTCCAACGGTACAGTGTCGAGCCAATACCCGATGGATCAAAGCTGGTGATGATTCTTCGCTCTGAGGACCGGAGGGTG
>JBBIUD010000172.1:0-4374 GCA_037440485.1 Chlorobiota bacterium | reverse complement strand
CGTTGAGCAAGATGTTGCGATTGCCGCAAAGGTTGTTCGAGTTGCAAATTCACCAATCTTCGGTCTTCGAGTACCGGTCAGCTCGATAGGGCAGGCGATCATGACGATTGGTCTCAATCGAGTGACAAACATCGTTCTGGGAGTGAGTATCTATTCAAAATACGTGTATCTGACAACGCTCGCCGGCGATTATCTGCAACAGTTCTGGATGCATTCTGCTGTAACAGCAACCTTATCCCGTGCGATTGCAAGAATCCTAAAGCAGGACTTTCAGGAGCTTGAATTTCTAACCGGCTTAGTTCATGATATCGGGAAGCTCTCGATGCTACAGTACGATGCCGAGCGATTTTCGCGCGTCCGGTCTGCAATTAACGATGGTGTCGCTGAACTTGATGCCGAACGACAAGAATACGATGCAACACACGTAGATGCAGGCGAAATCATTGCAAACCACTGGAAACTTCCCCCGCAATCACAAGTTGCTATCAAACTGCATCATGAAACAGAGGTGCTTGACCGCGACCTAACACCTTTGCTCTCAGTTGTACGAGTTGCAGATTTACTAGCTGAAAAGTATGGGTATTCGAGTGGAGAACGGTTCGATGGGGAAATATCGGATACAATTCACTGGCTGCAATTGCAGCAGTTGTCGAAACAGCCACTCGATTACACAGTGTTTGAAAATGCACTTGAACAAGAGCTTGTTACAGCGCAATCATTCATTCAAGCTCTGACAGCAGAGTAAAACACTTCTCAACAGTCTCTGAGCTCCAGTAGCGCAGTAGTTTTGCTCGGCATCATTACTGCAACGATGATATGCGACCACTCCTTTTCAAAATCGGACCAATACCTGTCTATAGCTTTGGGTTGATGATGGCGCTTGCCTTTCTTACCGCAAACTGGCTATTCACCAAACAAGCACGGATTCGAGGATGGAGCGATCGCTTTATCTCTACGGTAACCTTGCTTGCTCTCATCGGTGGGATTATCGGCGCAAAGCTTTTTCATCTGCTTGAGTATCCCGAAATATTCACCAGCGATCCGCTTGGCGCAATCTTTAGTGGTGAAGGGTTGACATTCCATGGCGGTTTAATCGTCGCAACGCTGGCAATTGCGGTGTATGCTCGGCGTAACAGAATTGGTATCCTTGCACTCGGCGATGCTCTGGCACCTGCGTTGATACTTGCCTATGGTATCGGTCGGGTTGGCTGTCAGCTTGCAGGAGATGGCGATTATGGCATACCCAGCAAACTCCCTTGGGCAATGAACTACACACACGGAACTGTTCCGACATTAGCGCACATCAACACTGAGCTTCGCAACAAGTTTGTTGAAATGTATCCTGGTGAACCGGTGCCATACGACATCAAAGTTCATCCGACACCAGTGTACGAAACAATTGCCTCGGTGGTGATCTTTTTTGTTCTCTATCGCTGGCAGAATCGTCTGCACAAGCCTGAAGGTTGGCTATTCGGTGTTTATTTGGTGCTTGCTGGCATCGAACGCTTTTTGGTCGAGTTTATCCGACTCAATCCACTCTACTTAGGACTATCCCAGGCGCAATGGGTTGCTCTTGGAATGATGATGATAGGTGCAGGCATCCTGATAACAAGGCAACGAGCAACTACCGTAACTGCTCGATAAGCTCATAAATCTTTCTGCTGATGCCAACACGTGATTTCAGGTTCTCCTGAACACTCCGGGCACGCTTAGCAAGCCGGTCATCGTTCATTACATCGGAAAGCCACCGCTGCGCATCATCTAAGGTATGCAGTATGCGGAGTGTTCCTTCGCTTTTTAATTCATAAGCATCGTCACTGCGTTCGATCCGCGGTCCGCAACTGAGAGGAATGCCGGCAAAAGCGGCCTCCAACACGCTATGCACCCCCGCGCCAAAGCCACCACCGATATAGGCTGCAGACGCATGGTGGTACAACTCTGCGAGCATACCAACACGATCAACAATGACAATACTGGCACTGTCACCTGGTGGTAGCTTGCTCTGGAGCATTGAACCGGGAAAGTGGCTGAGTATCGAGCGGCAATGTTTCGAGGTTGGCTCGTGAGGTGCGATGATCAACTGAATTCTTTCTTTCGTGTCTGGGGCGAGCGAATGCCAAACATCTGCCCAGAGTGCTTCATCTGCTGACCATGTGCTGCCCAAAACAAGTCGAAATGTCGCCTGCTGCAGAAACGGTGGACGTGTCAGCGCGTTTGCTGCTCTCATTGCAATCTGATCAATGCGAGTATCGGGAGAAACTGTGATTGTGCTTTCGATTTTGAGGCGCCGGAACGCGGCAGCATGGCGTTCCGAGCGTGCGATAATAAGCGTTGCTCGGCTATAAAGACAGCGATAAAAGCCACGTATCACCCACACAGCTTGTGTTGACGGGAATGTCGCATTGACTAGCACCAGCTTGATATTTCGTTCTGCTAGCTGCTGTGTGATGTTCCACCACAGGTCGTAGCGAGAGACGATCGCTAACCGTGGATTCAATTGCTCGACAAAGTGTTGTGCCGACGAAGGGGAATCATACGGCAGCAGAACTAATGCATCGCTGGGCAGATCGGAATGCCGGCGATAGGCTGATGGCGAGAAAACGCTCACGACAATTCGTGCCTGTGGCATATTCTCGCGGTATAGGCGAACTAATGGCTTGATTTGCTCGAGTTCACCCATGGAAGCTGCATGAAACCAGATCGTCGTAGCAGAAGGGTTTATTGCCAGATGCTCAATGCTTGAGCGCTGCTGGCGAAGTATTATCTTCCGTGTGCGCAGTTTGGGGAGTAGAGGAGCTATGACGTGTATTGCAGCCAGGAGAATTCTCGTGGCTGTGTTGTAAAGAAGATTCCACAACCAGCAACACATCAACGACCCTGAAAGGTAGGCTGACGCTTTGCAAGAAATGCGCTGGTACCCTCCCGAAAATCGTCTGTACCGCAGAGTGCTCCAAATTCGCGTGCTTCTATGTTGAAATCGAGTGCGTGCGCACCATAAGTGCAGCGGAGAATGCTTGCAATCGCTAATGGTGGCATCTGCTCAAGGCGAGAGCAGAATGCAAGTGTTTCATTCAATAGCTCTCCTTGATCATAAAGCCGATTGATAAGTCCAAGCGCATATGCCTGCTCGGCAGAGATGTTTTCGCCAGTGAGCATATATTCAGTCGCACGTGCAAGACCGATCAATCTCACCAATCGCTGTGTACCACCATAGCCAGGAATAATGCCGAGTTTGATTTCGGGTTGACCCAAAATAGCTGTTCGCGATGCGAATCGAAGATGACATGCCATCGCAAGCTCACATCCTCCTCCTAGGGCATAGCCATTGATAGCTGCGATGACTGGTATCGGTAACGACTCAATCAATGAAAATACGCGCTGACCACGACGCGCAAATTCTACGCCGGATTCTGCTGTGCATTGGGCAAGCTCCGAAATGTCTGCTCCTGCTGCAAATGCCTTCCCCTTGCCACTAATAACGATACAACGATAGCGCGCTAAAAAATCCGTGTCAGAAAATAGCTGCTCGATTTCACTCAGCATTTCAGCATTGAGTGCGTTCAGCTTATCTGGGCGATTCAGGTAAACAATCAACGTAGCGTTCTCTGATTCGAGCGACAGTGTCGAAAAGTTCATCGTGAAAAATCCGAAATTTTACCGATTGAATGCAAGGCAAAGATACTCGAACTTTGTGTGTAGCGGTGTTCGTACTTACTACACGAAAGCCGATCTGATTTTTGTGTTGACCAGCCAATGAAATACCAGGAGCACGAAAAACTATTACGATTGACCTTGCCAACTGTAGCATTACCCAGCACCCAGTCCGTACAACGACTGCTACAACAAATCCAACGAAGACGATGGACGATCTATGTGATGGCTGAAGCCTTGCTGGGTTTAGTCGTTGGGTATTACACCATGCCGCGGTTTCAGTGGATGTACGTGATTGTTGGAATACTATCCGTTTTGGTTGGAACGCAACTTTCACTGATGCGACAGCACC
Source organism: Chlorobiota bacterium (assembly GCA_037440485.1). Taxonomy (GTDB): domain Bacteria; phylum Bacteroidota; class Ignavibacteria; order Kapaibacteriales; family NICIL-2; genus NICIL-2. The sequence continues at coordinate 371 of JBBIUD010000172.1, read as the reverse complement.
GTCGGACCTGGCAGTCTAACCGTATCGTGCTGCTCCTTGATTCGCTCGAGAGGATGTGTACTGGGATTATGCTTGTGGTCATGTGTATCTACGGACTTGCCGAACGAATACCGCAGGATGTTTTTGTTGCCGTTGTTGCCTGGAGTGGATTCTGCTTTGTTGCGGGCAATGCTGTGGGAGAGTATTTCTGGCAGTTCCGGCGTTTCCCAATTCTGGGAACATCCGAACAGGTTCGCTACCTTTGCAGGTACTATCAGCGGTAGCACAATAGTTGCACGCTCCAGGCTATTGTGTCTGTTGCGCTTGTTTGAATTCTTCCTCTCATGGTGGTTCGTTTTTGAAGCAGCAACTGCACCGCTGAACATTTGCAC
>JBBIUD010000171.1:0-4441 GCA_037440485.1 Chlorobiota bacterium | reverse complement strand
CCAAACATTTGCTGTTGTCTTCACAACCAATCCTGATAGTCTGCAGCGACTCTTGCGGTTTGATTCGACCATTACTCGAATGTGGCAGCCCCATCGTTACCGCATTGAGCCGTCGAGCGTACGCGTAGCTCCTACGCCTCTACAAGCCCAGTGGTATCTGGATTCTCTTCGAGCACAGCAAGCGTGGCGACTGGCAACAGGTAGCGGTGTGATAGTTGGGGTCATTGATACAGGGATTGATTGGTCTCATTCGGTGCTTGCTTCGGCGCTTTGGATTAATGCCGCTGAGGACAACAACAGGAATGGTCGTTACGAACCCTGGTCCACGACCGAGCAGCGCGATGGTCTCTTCGGCGATCTCGATGGCATTGATAACGATGGCAATGGTTTCGTTGATGATGTCATTGGCTATAGCTTCGTCAATCAGAATCCAACGTCGGTGGGGCTTAGTCGTGGACCGATCCCGTACGATCAAAACGGTCACGGTACTGCAACGGCTGCACTGATCGCGGGACGCTCACCGAACGACGATGGATTTAGGGGGATAGCCTATAACGCGCGTATTATGACTTTGCGTGCATTTGATCCAACGGGCACGGGCGATGAAGATGACATTGCTGCTGCTGTTGTGTATGCGGTGCTCAATGGTGCACAGGTCATCAATTGCAGCTTTGGCGATATTGTTCGCTCCCAACTGATTTCCAGTGCTCTTTCGCTGGCTGCCGCTGCTGATGTTGTCGTTGTTGCATCGTCTGGTAATAGTGGCTCTGATTTGCCACACTATCCCAGCGATGAACCCACCGTGTTGAGCATTGGTGCATCAACGGAAACTGGACGACCGGCTGTATTCAGCAGCTATGGGGAACGGTTGTTTCTGCTTGCACCGGGACAAAATTTGCTCAGTGCTGCAGTTGGGGGTGATTTTGTCAGTGTCAGCGGGACATCGTTTGCGGCGCCACTTGTCAGCGGGGCAGTTGCGCTGCTTCGTTCGTATAATCCATCACTCAATGCCGAGCATGTGCGAACAATACTCGCAGAGAGCGCTTCACCGCTGACGGGGCAATGGCAGCGGCGTACCGGGCACGGGATAGTTGCTCCACTGGCTGCACTGGAGCGTTCTGCATTGATCGGTCGTGTTTGCATCCATTTACCGTTCCACCACAGTCGCTTCAGGCAGGATAGCAACGTAATCGAGTGTGTATTTGATGCCGTTCATCCATTGCTCACACGCTGGGAGTTGGTTGCCCAGACGCGTGATACGTCGGTTGTGATTGATAGTGGGAGCATTGCTGCTGTAAACTATCGGCTACCGATTTCCATACACAGCCTTAGTCGAGATAGTCAAGTGGTTATCCGGTTGCGAGCGTTCTTGAGGACGGGTAAAACAATCGAAGATGCAGTTGTCGTGGAATTCGACGCTGCGCAGCTACAGTTTCAGCAAACGCAAGCGCTGATGGCGTGGCTGGGCAATAGTCGTCGTCTTGTTATCGTGGCACAAGCAAACCAAACATGTGAAATCGCGATTGAGGTGCTTGATCACCAGGGACGACATGTTGCTACTCATCGTGGTGATGGCCAATATCGTCGCCTTCATTCTGTTGTGCTGCCGACTATTCCAAGCGGAATCTACGCCGTGCAGATTCGGATCTGGGATGATCGCGATTCTGCGACCGTCGTTCTTGATAGCGTTCGTGTGGAGGAATTCGCTACAACACGTGCTGACTGGAAACAGCAGCCGTACACTGCAGAGCCACTATTGCTGAGCGGTAGTACACTTGTTCGAGCCGGAACATTTGTCGCGACACGATTTGCACCGCCGCAGGATGCCGTGGTTATCGAGCACACAAACGACACGCTCCGCATTGCAACCTCATCGCTGTACACACGATTTCTGCGAGGTCTCGGCGACGTGGATGGGGATGGATTACGCGAGATTCTCACGTACGATGCTGGACAATCGCGCCTCTATCGCTTTGACCCGGTACCCTTTGCACAAGTCTTGTGGGGTGATACGGCGACCAGTACATTCTGGGCTGCTGCGCTGGCTGACGTTACCGGTGACCGACGACCGGAAATTTTGGGATTCCGGACCCGCAGGGCAACGCGCACTCAAGACGGGTCAATCCGACCGCAGAGCGATGCTCTCGTCATCGTTGGTTGGAATGGCGCATCCTTCCGCGTTCTCGATAGTATTGAGCTTTCGTCGAGTACTCGTGGCGGTCGCTCAATAAACACTATTTCGGCGCCGTTGTGTGCAGTCGGTGATTTCGATAATGATGGACGCACCGAGATTGCATACGCCGATAGCGATGGAGATTTGGAAATTGCCGAATGGTCAAACAACCGCCTGGCGCATGAATACACGGCGCCGCCACAGCCGTTTCTTGCGGGTGCCGGAACTGAATTTGTCCTAGCAGCAGACCTCGATGGTAATGGTACAAGCGAAATCTTCTACGCTGCACCTGCACTACCTGCCTACAACACAATGGGTGAATATGAACCACCGCTGTGGCACCTTGTGTTACTGGGGTCAACAGCTCCGAATCAGTACGGCATCGTCTGGGAGGATTATGTTTGGGGTGTTCGATATGGACGACCGTTCTATAACGGTGTCGCTGCTGGAGATTTGACAGGTGATGGCAAGCCTGAAATCGTCGCGACACTATTCCCATACGCATACGTACTCACATGGAACCAATCGCAACCGTCGTGGCTGTTGGTTTGTGATTCGGTATGGTCGAATGGTGCACTCATTGCCGACCTCGATGGCGATGGAAGAAGTGAGCTTGGTTTGACACGTGGGTTGGTCGTTCCCAGGACCGAATTTTTCGCGTATGCACCCAATAACTTGCGTGCGCCAGCGATCGTGCAAGCCTATGCGACTCCGACGGGGGATATTTTTTGTCGCTGGGTGAGAGCTGACACAGCTGATCGCTTTCAATTGCGGGTCGAAGAAACCATTGTTGCAGAAACCGACGATATAGCGCTACTCATACCTGCATCTGCGGTGCCTGGATGCTCGGTCTGTCGCATTCAAGTGCAATCGCTCCGTGGGAATGACTCATCGAACTGGAGCGATCCAGCGGTCGTTGTTCGGGGTGAGCCGCTTTCGCTAACGCGTGTTGATACTGCAACAGCAGGTGATCGAATGATCCGGATTTATGTACGGGGTGCGCTACCAGCGTATGGCATTTCACCCGATGCACTCACTATCGAACGAGATGGGCAACGTTGGACGGTTGAGTACACAGCAACAAACGGCAGGACTGAATTGGTTGCGTGGCTCAATACACCCTTGGGACCTGGACTTTACAACGTGAAACTCCGCGAAGGCACCAGTGATGAACACGGGAATCCATCGCCCGAGTCAGAAGCATGGCTGGTTGTACGCGAAGCACCAGGCAAGAGTGAATTTCGTGTCGCGGCACTGCTCGATGCAACCAACCGCTATGTTGCAGTGCAATTCACGATGCAGCCCGACCGAGCAACCCTCAAGCTCGATAGTCTGCGTGTCATGCCCTACGGTGCAATATCTGACGTTCAAACTCTGCCTGACACGCTTTCATTGCGGTTCATTCTGGATCAACGGTATCGGTACGAGCCACGTGGGTTTGTGTACTCCCTGACTTTCCCGACATCGTTTCGCTCGACAAGTGGAGCCCCGATGACACTCGGCAGTGGAAATACTGTTGCTTGGTATTACTCACCAGAATCGAGCGACTCGACTGTGGCATTCCCTCAGCCATGGTCGCGGCAGCGTGATGCAGAGATTCGATTTTCCCATGTTCGGCTTGGTGCAACAGTAATTGTAACGACACTTGCCGGCGTAGAAATTGCGCGCATACCGTGTACCGATCCGGCAGGTGGTGTTCGTTGGACACCTCGCGCACCAGATGGTTCGCTTCTTCCAGAAGGAATCTACCTCTATTTTGTCAGGACACCCGATGGTGACCAGACTGCCGTCCAAAAATTAGTGGTCGTACCGTGAGATTACTGTTGCTGTTATTGAGTGTGCATGCATGTGCTCTCGATTCTGCCATAGTGAAGGTGGAACGGCTTGTTCCATTCTCAATCGCGGTTGTTGGTGGCATGACTGTCTCGCACATTGCCCAGGAACGGTTGTATTGGAAGACTTCTACGCCATTCTACATCAATCGTGGTGATGATTACCGGTACGCCGCTAATGCGGATAAGCTTGGTCATGCATTCGCAGCATACGCGATAACAACTGTTGTCGAACAAGGCTTGCAGTGGAGTGGTGTTGATGCAGCAGTGTCGGTATGGATTGGGGCAGCCATTGCGTTATCCAATCAGCTTTTGGTTGAGTATCGGGATGCAACGTCCACCACGCGCAACGGTCAATCTGCCCCGTATTTAGGGTGGAGCTGGGGTGATATGCTTGCAAATACTGCAGGTGCAATGCTACCAATCGCGCAACACA
>JBBIUD010000170.1:0-4444 GCA_037440485.1 Chlorobiota bacterium | reverse complement strand
TTCCGGACTCCGAACGATACACTGCGTAAGCAGTGATTCCCCACACCAGTGTTGAATCCAGGTTCCACCACAACTCGATGCAGTGTGCTCGCTGACGCACTGCAATGCCTTCTGGCGGGGGTGGCGGCAGCCGCTGATGGGAGACGACGTTCTGCCGCTCCGTAACAAAGATTGCATCTGCCCATATCTGGTAGTCGTACTCGGTCAATGGTGTGGTGGTCGTGTCCTCGAAGTAGGTTCCCAGCATTGGTGCCACGGTAGATGCATTCTTCATCAGCAAGCGCACCAGCATTGAATACGCATCCTGTCGCCGGTGTGCCTCAACAGCATATCGCGCGAGTGTTGAATCCAGCGGCTTGCGTTCGACCGTGCCAACTTCAATCCACTGACCTGATCCTGCGACAGCACGCCGAATTGTGTAGCGCTGCGGTATCGGGACATCACTCGGTGGTGTCCAGATAAGGACAACGCCTCGCTGCGAACCAGTGGTCCAAAGGTGGTCGGCACTGATTGTGGAAATCGCTACGCAGCAAAGACAAGCGATGAGCACTCGTTGATTGATCATCGGTCGGCGAAACTACGGTGGTGCGTTTCGCACTATTCGGCTGAATATGACGTTTACAGGCAGCGATACGACGAACTGTTGCAACCGAGACAATGCTGGATGTAGCTATCATCGGCGCTGGACCGACTGGCTTGGCGTGTGCAATCGAAGCGCTGCAGGCTGGTCTAACGTGTCGGGTCTTCGACAAAGGCAGCATTACTGATTCTATTCGACGGTTTCCGGTAAACATGACGTTTTTTTCAACACCGGAGCAGCTCGAGCTGGGCGGTGTGCCATTCACAACGCCAAACGTCCGACCGACACGAACCGAGGCATTGCAATACTACCGCCTTGTAGCGCAGCGGTTGGCAATTCCACTGCAGCTATACACACCCGTCGAGCGCATCGTTCGAGACGGAGAAGTCTTTTGCGTGGAAACGCGACGTGGTCTTTGGCACGCGCGAACCGTTATCATCGCAACGGGCTATTTTGATCAAACCAATCGGCTCGGTGTTGAGGGGGAGGACTTACCGCATGTTCGGCACTACTACACGGAACCGTTCGAGTACAGCGGGACGCGAGTGCTTGTTGTCGGCGGAAAAAACTCGGCAGTGGAAACAGCACTCGATCTCTGGCGCCATGGGGCAGCCGTGACGCTTGTCCATCGGCGAGAAACGTTCGGCGAGAGCGTCAAATACTGGCTCAAGCCCGATATCGAAAATCGCATTCGCAGTGGTCAGATCGCCGCGCATTTTTCGACGATCGTTCAGAAAATTGAGCCAGGACGAGCGCTGCTCGAAAACACACGGGATGGACATCGCTGGTGGCATGACTGCGATTTTGTGCTGCTCCAAATTGGCTATCGCCCCGATGCTGAATTCCTGCAGCGCTGCGGGATCGAGGTTGACCCGACAACACTTATTCCGCGCAGCAATCCGGAAACATTCGAAACAAACGTTCCTGGACTCTACGTTGCTGGTTCGGTGATGTGCGGCTGTCAGACGTGGAACATCTTCATCGAGAATGGTCGCTCGCATGCTCGTCCGATTGTTGCGAGCATACGCCAGCGGCTGCAAGCATAAGTGCATTGCGCTGGAGTCCAGGCAGTTTTGCGCGCTTGAGTGGGCTGCCGCGAAATCGTTGCCGAAACTGCTCGATGTCCATCGAGAGGACGGTATCGAGTGCAAGCTCGGTTACACCATCCCGCGGATAGAATGCAGCCTCGGTGGTCTCCTTGCGGAAGCGATTCCAAGGGCAAACGTCCTGGCAAACGTCGCACCCAAATAACCAGCCATCGAGATTAGATCGAATAGGTTGGGGGAATTCCACGTCTGGTTTGGTCTCAATCGTCCAGTACGAAATGCATCGGGAGCTATCGAGGACGTATGGCTGGACCAGTGCACCGGTCGGGCATGCATCTATGCAGGCGGTGCAGGTTCCGCAATAGTCGGCAATTGGTTTGTCGCTATCGAGCTGAGCACTTGTGAGGACCACGCCCAGAAAGAAAAACGACCCCATTGAGCGGGAAATGATATTGGTGTTCTTTCCCTGCCATCCAATACCAGCACGCCGCGCCCATTGCTTTTCCATCACCGGTCCAGTATCCACATACGCTTTGCTTTCGGAGCCTGTGATTGTGTCTGATAGCCATTTTGTGATGCGCTCAAGCTTGCCAAGCAGGATGTCATGGTAGTCACTGCCCCAGCTATACCGGCTAATCTTCCCGTATCCCGGGCGATTGTGATGGCGGTAGGGAGTATCGTAGCTCATAGCTACGACGATGATGCTCTGAACTGATGGCAAAACTAATCGAGGGTCGAGCCGCTTTTCTCTGGTGCGCTCGATGTACTGCATCGTCGCATGGTAACCACGACGCAGCCATTCGTCCAGGTGCGGCTGCTCATCGTCGAGCGGCTCAGCACGAGCGACACCAACGGCATCGAAACCAAGCTCACGACAAAAGTGCTTGAGATCGCGCGTCAACGAGGCTCTGTCGTGGAGCGCATCCATGGCGGTGCGTCAGAGGGAAAAGTCACTATCACCTGGTCATCGCTAATCTGCACAGGATAAAGCCGAATGCGTCCGGACCCACAGATTGCCGAACCCGTCTTGAGTGAAAAACGCCAGCCGTGATTGGGACAGGTGATGGCATCTTCCTCAACTGTGCCATTACCGAGCGAGCGAACATGTTGATGCGGGCACGTCGGATCGAGAGCAACGATACCGGCGTCGGTCGCCAGCAGCAAAATGGCGTTGCCATCGTGCTCGATCAGCATTCGCTTTCGTCGGAGCAGTTCGTGTAGCTCTATGCTACACGTTTTCACGTGCGGCTGGGATGAATTGCTCCAATCCGATTCGGTCGCCGAGTGCATAGCCTTTGTCCGTTTGTGTAATTGTGCCGGCTGCGACAAATGCATCGTGTTCAAAGACGACAATCCAGTTCTCTTCGGCAGCGCGCTGTAGCCACTGTTTTTTCTCGCGGATAGTCGTAAGCGGGTAATTGTCGTAACCCATGACGTAGGGGATCGGAATGTGGGCATGGGTTGGAAGTAAGTCAGCAGGGTAAAAAATCGTCCCGTCATCGGTTTGCAGTAGCAGCATTTGCATGGCTTGCGTGTGTCCGAACACGGGGTGGAGGCTTAGCTCTGGTGTCAGGTGAACACTGCCGTCGAGTGTATCGAGCAAACCCATTTCGGCGAGCGGCTCATAGTTTTCTGGCATGAACGACGCCCGATCTTTTTCGGTCGGATTCCGTGCCCATGCTAATTGATCAGCCTGGACGTAGTAGCGAGCATTCGGGAATGTCGGAACAACTGTCTGCCCATCGAGGCGGGTTGCACCGCCGCAGTGGTCGAAATGCAGATGAGTCAGGATAACATCAGTTATCGTCTCTGGTGCAACACCTGCCTGAGCCAGTGCACGTTCAATCGGCGGATAGGTGGCATCAATAGCATAAATGTCGCGCAGCTTAGGCGAGAGCTTGGTACCATTGCCCGTATCAACCAGCATACGTCGGTCCTCCCATTCTATCAGCAGCAGGCGCGTTGCCATTGGGATGCGGTTTGCGGTATCGCCGGGATGGTATGCTTTGCTCCAGAGCGGTTTGGGAACGACGCCAAACATTGCGCCACCGTCGAGACCAAAACGCCCGACATCGAGAAGGCGAACTGTGTACTTACCAAGCTTCATCGAAGCGTCTGTCGTTTGTGGTGAGGATGCTGCGAAACTACAACCAGCGATAACCACAACCTCAGGCGTAACAGAAGTGCGGCGCAAGGAGGCAGTGCGGTTGGTAGGCAGGACCGTAAATTTGTCCCCCTGTTTATTCATTAGTCACTTCGTGGAAACGATCGTATGGGCATGATGGAGCGCATGCGATCACTATCGCCGATTTTGATCGGCAGTGTGATCGTGACGTTTTTGATTCTGATGGTCTTGGGAGATGTTGATCTTCCAAGCGTGTTTAACTTCGGCGGGGCTGTTCGCCCGACAACTGTTGTCGGTGTCGTTGAAGGCGAGAAAATTCTCTACAAAGACTTTGAAGAGAGAGTTCGCCAAACAACCGAACAGCAACGCAAGCAGATGGAACAGCAAGGCATCGAACAAGAGGTTGACGAGAACCTGATCCGCGAGCAGGTCTGGAATCAATACGTCAACGAAATTTTGATGCGTAAAGAAGCAGAGCGATCGGGTGTCTTCGTCACACCGGCGGAAATTGCCGATGCACTCCTGGTTGATCCGCCGGATTACCTCAAACGAGCCTTTACGGACTCTGCCGGCGTGTTCCATCGTGACCGCTACATTCAACTGGTCACCGATCCCGATAGCTATGCCGATTTGCTGCCGGATGATCCCTCCATTGACAAGGAAGAGGAGGTCGCAAAATGGAAGCGACAACTT
>JBBIUD010000169.1:0-4448 GCA_037440485.1 Chlorobiota bacterium | reverse complement strand
AAACCCTTGATTGGCTACAGCGACATCACAGCCTTGCTCATTGCGCTCTACCAGCGAACCGGACTCATCACGTTCCACGGACCGATGGCGTCGAGTGAATTCGATACAACAACTGCGGGCTCGTTTCAAGCCACGCTCTTCCGTTTCGAAAGCGAGCATATTTCGCAAGCCGAAATGCAACTGACCTACAGCGATGAACGTTTTCTGCCCATCGTCGAAGGAAGTGCCGATGGCATTTTGCTTGGCGGTAACTTGAGTGTGTTCTGTTCATTGCTTGGAACACCGTTCGAACCTGATACACGCGACTGCATTCTCTTTTTCGAGGATGTTGGTGAAGAACCATACAAAGTCGATCGTTTACTGATGCAACTTGCGTTGGCAGGAAAGTTCGATGGTATCCGTGGCATGATACTGGGAGCATTCACCAAACAATCCCCTAACAGCAGAGAAACAGACACCGATCAAACCGGCACAGCTATTGCCGCAATTGCAGCCGAACACTGCCAGCCACGCCAGATACCCCTGCTGGTAAATGTGCCTATCGGACATGTGCGAAGTAAACTGACGTTTCCGATCGGTGTGCGCGCATCAATGGATACTCGAACTCGCTCGCTCTGCATTCGTGAGTCGCCCGTTGAGCTGGCTCCTTGATACAAAAGCTTGATGCTATGCATTATTGCCAATGCAATCGTGATGGAATGTTTTCGTTCCTCAAAAAAAATTTCAACCGAGTTGTCAAACCCTCCAAGAAATGGTGTAATGCAGAGAGTCTCCTGCTGTGTATGGATGGTCGTGGTGAGCGTGCTTGCTCCGATCGTGTACGGGCAATCGTTCACACTCGTTGACGCAGATATCAGCGCATTCCCGCGTGTCCGTTCGCAATTTATTGCCTTCGATCAATGGGGCAATCAATACCAGAACTTGCAGCCAAGCGATTTTAGCATACAGGAAAATGGACGCTCGATGCAGGCATCGCTTCAAGTGATGTGCGAGCAAAGTTTGGAAGACCCAACAGCGAACATCGTGTTGATTGTTGATAAGAGCACCTCGATGCTCGAAGTGGTTAATCAGAATCCACGTGAAACGCGCTGGGATTGGGTCAAGGAAGGTGTGCGTGAATTCGTCACAGAGTTTCCCTTTACACCGCCGTCGTCGGTTGCACTGGTCTCGTTTGCAGGCGAAGCATATCTGGAAAGCGACTTTCGTACCTCAGCCCAGCCAATCATTGACGCGATGGAGCGAATTCGTCCCCAGGGTTCAACCAAGTACGATCCCCCACTCCTTGATTCGCTCATCGGTGCAATTAAACTTCTGTCGCAAAAGCCTCGCGATATACGGCGTATTATCGTATTCTTGACCGACGGACAGCCTGATACTCAGCCAAGCACAGACACTATCATCGCTCGATGCCGACGAGAGGCGATCACCTTTTACGCGATCACCGTCGGCTTGAGCATGAATAGCGAACTCGATCGCATCGCCCGTGCAACGGGAGGGAAAACGTTTGCCGTCTTCACGAAAGACCGGCTCAAAGAAATCTACCGTCTCATCGCACTGGAAGCAATTATCCGCTATCGGTGCTACCTTGAGTGGATTGCCCCATGGAGCTGCTCGGAACGGGAGCGCATTCGCAACGTTCAGGTTAGCCTCCTGCGCACTTCACCGCCGATGAATGCGACATTGCAATACATTGCTCCTCCCCAGTCTATCGCTCGACTGGAGGTATTACCACAGGTTGCGTATTTCGGTAATCCCAATCCTGGTACCTCGACAACGGTCCGGCTGAGCATCAAAGCTGTCGGAGCGCCGATGACGATAACAGGTGTGCCGATAGTACCGACAGGGTATTACACCATTGTGGATATGGCAGGAAAGACAACGCCATTTACCCTCCAACCTGGCGATGTTTGGGAACCAACAATTCAATTTACCCAGCAAGGTTCGAAGCAGTATCGCCAAGCAACGCTCACCTTCGAAGCTGAACCATGCCCGACTTCGATTACCCTTATCGGTGGAGTTTCAAAAGCAATCGTCCTGTCGCCCAATGGTAGTGAACTCTATTCCACATGTGACTCGGTTGATATTCGCTGGGCGGGGGTTGATCCAACGCAAGGGGTAGATATTTTCTACGCGACCAATGGAAACCAAGCCAATCCAACCTGGCAACCACTTGCTCAACGGGTTACAGGTTTATCGTACCGTTGGAAACCCCCACAAGCAGGACAGAACTATCGCATTCGCGTTGTCGTCCCTCCGGACTCTGGTTACGTCTGGGCACAACAGATTGGCGGTGCAACGTTCGATACGTGCCGTTCGATCGTGCTCGACTCTCGCCAGCTTTATGTCCACGTTGCGGGTACCTTTGCAAACTCAGCAAGCGTCAACGGCACAACCCTGACCAGCTACGGAGAAAGCGACATGTTCGTCGCTCGTTTCGATAGCGATGGGAACCTTATCTGGGCACGCAACGGTGGCGGTAATCGAAGCGACGAAGGTTGCTGCCTGGCAATTGACAACAACGACAATCTCTACGTCGCAGGAATATTCCGTAGTCCCACGGCACAGTTTGGCGGCGTAACTGTGTCACGTGCCAGTTCATACGACATCACGAACGCATACATCGCCCTCTACAACTCGAGCGGGAATGCCGTTCAGGTTGTAGTCGGGGGTGGCTCCTCAACCACATCCTGCGAGGTGTACGTAGATTCGATCGCATACTCTGCCGGTTCGATTTATGTGTACGGTCGCTTCAAAGGACGCTTGCAGTTTTCCACGACACCAGGAACCTTCATCAGCAGCGCCAACCAAAACCGTTTCGACCCATTCACGGCGGTTTTTTCTGCGTCAACGCTCAACGTGACAAATCTCCAGCGAACTTATATCGCTGCTCCGTACACGCTCTCCCGCGTCCGCGATAACAACGGCAATCGCTACGAAACCGGTGGCTTTCAAAATCAACTGCAGGTTGGCTCCATTCGCTTGACCAGTCGTGGCGGAACCGATGTGTACGTGCGCAAATTCGGATTCGTCCCGGGTTCCGAAGATGTTAGCGATACCGTCTTTCGCGTTCAATCACCGCTTGTTCGTTTCCGTCCCACCAATCTCGATGTTGGCTCGATTGCAGTCGGCGATGTGATTGGTCAGGTGTTCAGTGGTGTACTCTGCAATGATGGTGAAATACCTGTTATCATCAGCACAATGAGCTTTAGCGGACCGAACGCCGCACAATTCCAGCTTGTATCAAACTGGAAAGACTACGTACTTAAGCCGGGTGAGTGCATAAGTGTTGAGATACTCTTCCGCCCCGCATTTGAAGGTCAACACTCTGCAACGCTCACGGTGCAGGGTAATTGCGGCAATCCAGCGACTGTTGCAGTGACTGGTCTTGGCTTACCTCCTTGCAAATACACCCACACACCGCCACCAACATTAACCACCAGCGTTGGGCTTTCTCGCCAACAGCAAGGTCTATGCTTGCTCCGTAATGATGGTCCAGAGCCACTAACAGGTACAATCAAACTGACAAACGATGCAACGAACGCATTCACAGTGACCATTCCCGCAACAGGCTGCACGATCAATGCAACCGGCTGCCCATTCGACATTCCTCCTGGGCAGTGTTTACGTGTTGACATCACCTTTACGCCAACAGTCGCTGGTATCGCTAACGCACTTTTTGAAATCGAATTACCGTCAAAATGCGGAGGCACTCGTCAACAAGCCCTCACCGGTGTCGGCTTAGCACCAGAGCTGGCACTTGTCGTTCCACCCTTTGGACCTCGCCGGGTAGCAACGACGACTGTACTTCAAGCTCGGATTCGCAACACAAACGACACTCTCGATGGTGTCATTCGCCAAATCCAATTGCGCAATGCGGCGAATCCGCATTTCCGTATCACAAATCTGCCGAATCTCCCGCTGACACTCCGTGCCAAACAAGAAGTAACATTTGACATCGAATTCACTCCCCAAGCTGAGGGTAACTTTGCGGAAACCGTCGAAGTCATCGCCGAGGGTATGCTCGATCCGATCGCCGCACAAACAAATGGCGAAGGCATTCTCCCGAAAATTGATGCACCCGACGTTACGTTTCAGCCGTGGCCAACGGGTACACTCTCACCGGAAATCCAATCGCTGGTCATTTACAACACAAGTACGTCGGCTGCACTGACCATTAAGAGCATATCACCACCCGATAATGCGAGCTTTTGGTATGACGCACCATTGCCAGCCTTGCCGACCACTATTCCGATCGGTGATTCGCTTGTCGTACCGGTACGTTTCCGTCCAGCCCAAACTGGATACAATACTGCGCGGGTAACAATTGTCTCCGATGCAGCTCCCGGACCAGAGATAGACCCGAGCGTGACGACTACAGTGACAATCAGCGGTATAGGACTTGCACTCCAGATTTCAACTCCCGACGATATTGGCGAAGTACTGCTCTG
>JBBIUD010000168.1:0-4484 GCA_037440485.1 Chlorobiota bacterium | reverse complement strand
TGTTGCTCCGGAGAAAGCGTCAGCGCAAGCGGTAGTTCGACCGGTGGCGCTTGCACGCCCATTGCGTCCAGAAGTAGCGCGTTCCGTTCGATTTCGTGGCGGTCGTGTGCATAGTGCACACGATGTGTCAGAATCCAAGCGCCCGTTGCAGTTGCAAACCCTATGCGGGATCGGGCACCACTCAAGAGCGCAACGAGGCTGGTGCGAATGCTCCGTTGAAGACAGAAAACGTGCTCGACATTCCGTTGCCGCAGCAGGTGTGCCATGCGCACAATGCCGGTCATGCCGCGATCCTGCTTGCGCTTGTCGTAGATGATCGTTTCCTCGATTGCTGGATTCGCACGCGCAAGCGGTGCAGCGTCCGGACGGCACACAAACACAATCGGCTCATCGGGGAAAGTGCGGCGTACCTGGACAGCAAAGAGCATGCTGAGCGCGGTATCACCAAGAAATGCTGTTTGGATGATTGCGATAGCCATGACATCGGCAACTTACGCAGCGAGCTGTTGTAATTTGCAACCGGCACGTTCCACCATCCTCCAACCAGCCATGGCAGTAGCAGCACCGATCAATTTTTTGCAGTGGATCGAAGAGCATCGCGATTTGCTCAAACCGCCGGTTGGCAATCAATGCATCTACGATAGCGGTGATTTTATCGTGATGGTCGTCGGCGGTCCAAACTCACGCAAAGATTACCACTACGACGAAGGCGAGGAGCTGTTCTACCAGATCGAGGGCGACATCACCGTCAAAATCATTGACGATGGCAAGCCGCGGGATATTCACATCCGGCAGGGCGAGATGTTCTTGCTTCCGGCTCGTGTGCCGCATTCACCACAGCGAGGAGCAAACACCGTTGGTCTGGTCATCGAGCGCAAGCGGCGAAGCGACGAACTCGATGGCTTCCTCTGGTTCTGCGACAGCTGTGGTCAAAAGCTCTACGAAGAGTACGTGCACGTGTCGGACATTGTCAAGCAATTGCCGCCAATTTTTGAACGATTCTACGGCAGTCTCGAGCATCGCACTTGCAAAGCGTGTGGAGCAGTCATGGAGCCACCAGCACCACCCAAAGCATAAGCAGTGCCAATCCGGAAGATCGACATCCACGCGCACATCATGCCCGAACGGTGGGAGCCACTCCACCAGCGCGTGGGCTATGGGGGCTTCATTGTCATGGAGCATCACAGCCCTGGTGCTGCACGCATGATGCGTGACGATGGGACATTCTTTCGCGAAGTTCAGCGAAATGCGTGGGATCCGACGGCAATCATCGAGGACATGGATCGGCACGGTGTGGATGTGATGGTGCTCTGCACTGTCCCCGTGCTGTTCTACTACTGGGCAAAGCCGGAGCACACACACCAGTGGGCGCAATTTCTCAATGATCACCTGGCAAGTGTTGTGGCGCAATACCCCGATCGGTTTATCGCGCTGGGTACAGTTCCGCTCCAGGACTCAACACGCGCGATCGCTGAAATGGAGCGATGCGTGCGTGAGCTTGGTATGCCGGGCATCGAGATTGGCTCGAACGTCAATGGTGCGAATCTCGACGATGAGCAGCTCTTTCCGTTCTACGAGGCAGCAGAGTCGTTAGGCTGTGCGTTGCTGGTGCATCCATGGAACATGCTCGGCGCCGAGCGTTTGAAGCGGTACTGGGGCGAATGGCTTGTCGGGATGCCTGCCGAAACTGCGTTGGCAATCCATAGCTGCATATGCGGAGGAGTCTTCGATCGCTTCCCGCGGCTGCGGATGCTCTTTGCTCATGCGGGCGGTGCTTTCCCATTTACGCTCGGTCGTATCTCGCATGGATGGCATGCACGTCCGGATTTATGCAACGTTAATGCCGTGCGCGATCCGCGCGACTACGCGGGGCATTTTTGGGTGGACAGCATCACGCACGATGCCGGTGCGCTCGCGTTTTTACTCGATGTTGTCGGTGCTGAGCGTGTTGTGCTGGGGAGCGATTACCCATTCCCGCTCGGCGATTTGGAACACGGACGTTTTATCGAGGAGATGGCGCTGCCGACCGAAACGAAAGAGCGCATCCTCTGGAAGAATGCGCTCGAATTCTTGCAGCTCGATAGTCAGTGGCTCAGCCGCTATGGGACTACCGATGCAAGCGTGTCCTCATCGCGTTGAACCAGCGGCGATAGTCGAACAACGGCGTACCGCAGCGATGCTTTTCCGCTGCTCTCGTCGGAGGGTAGAAGTGCCAACGCGATCGTTTCGTCGGTGATGTACATGCGGTGCAGCCGGAGTGCGAGCGTGAAGTTCTCGAATTCCTCGATCACCTCAAAAGCATGTCGGGGGACGCGATACGGCTCGTACCGATTGCCGATAAACAACAGTGCAAGCGAATCACGGGCAACATCAGCAGGAGTGAATCCATCGGCATGAATTTTTCCAAGCCGTAGATTCAGTGCAGTGGCGGCTGCATAGGAAAGGTCGAGCACTCTCCGCTTGACGTACGGTCCGCGATCGTTGATCTGCACCAGCAGACACTCGTCGGTTGCTGGGTTGGTTACCCGGAGGATCGTTCCAAACGGGAGCGAACGGTGGGCGGCGGTGAAATCGTACATGCTGAAACGACTACCGTGTGCAGTCCGGCGCCCGTGAAATGAATGCCCGTAGTACGATGCAATCCCGTCGAACGATACCGTCGGTAATGCTTTTTCCAGACGTGGAAACGAATGCAAAAGCACCGGTACATCATCGCTGGCTGCAGCGATACTGAGCTTCGACAGCGCGATGACCAGACTTGCAATCACAACGAGCGTCACTGCTGGGATACTCAGAAGGCGCGTTGGTACCCGCATCCATTGAGTGCGTACCTGCATGGTGCGCTCTCCATTAGATGAAACTCGACAAACACATACGCCCCTCATTGGGGACATACAAAGGTACGAAACAACTCTGAACGGGAAATGAATTGCAGTGGTTCGGTCTAGGTATCAAATAGGCAGTGTTGGAGTACAGCCTAGTGCATGCCGAAACTACTCGACCAGCCGGTAAATGTCGGGCAAATTCCGCCCGAGTTCGTTGTAATCGAGTCCGTAACCAATCACGAACACTGGCTCGATTTCGATCCCGACGTACCGCAGCGGGATACGTCCCTGATGAACCGCTGGTTTGGAAAGGAGTGTAGCGACGGCAACAGACCGCGGCTTGTGCTGTTCTACCTGTGCCATGATGGCAGCGATCGTTGTTCCGCTATCGGCAATGTCCTCGACGACGAGGACGTCCCGCCCGGCAACCGTATCGAGCTTACGACCACCACCACCACCATCGAGAATGACGTGACCGGAACTCTGCATGGAAGCGCCATAGCTGGACGCACGCACAAACTCAAGCTGTAGTGGTAGTGGAATTGCCCGCGCTAAGTCTGCCGCAAAAAACACCGACCCCTTGAGAACGACCACAAGGACCAGTTCTTTGCCGGCATAGTCACGCGCGATAGACTCTGCCATATGCTCGATTGCATCAGCAATTGCTGTGCGGTCAATGAACAGCTCAAACGTCCGTCCGTGGACGGTCACGCGCGGGAGATTAGCTGCGGCGGAAGGTTGCTCGGATGATGCGTCTGGTTTCATTGGTGAGTTTGTAGTGTTCGCTCATTCGGTAACCGCACAGCCAGACGATGTCGTCAGCCGTTGCGAGCACAACAGCGGTGCGCCGGTCGTGGTCGCTCACTTTGGCATTGGTCAGAAAGTCAGCAACGAGGATGTGATGTCCGTTCATTCCAATCGGTGCGATGCGATCGCCGGCGTGCCAGGTCCGTAAAAACAGGCGGTACGGAAGTCGGTCGTAGTCGAAGTACTCAACGGCAGGATCAGCTCCCATGCGGACGTCATTGCGCTCGACTTCTTCGAGCGTAATCGTGTAGCGACCGATCGAGTACGTGCCAAGCTTGAAAATGGGCAGATAAACAGTTTGCACAGCTTCGACATCGCACAGAACGATGCTATCGCGATCGGCAAGAGCGCTAACGGATGCAATCACGTTCTGGCGTGTGCCCGTTTCGGCATGGAGCAGCGAGAGGACACGCTCGACAGCGGCATGCGAGACGGGACGGTTGCCGGTCAGCTCAGTCAAGGCTCGTTCGACGATTTCACCTTGCACGAAAGGATGCAAGTGTGCAAGCAGCGTTCGGTCAAGCTCAACTCTTCCGTCACTGGAGCGCGCTACCTGTGCGTAGGTGCTTTCGATGAGGGATTCGATAAAGCCATCGGCTTGCCGCATGAGCTGAGCAGTGCGTGCAAGTGTCTCGACGATCCGCCGATTGAAATTTTCCTTCAGCGATGGCAAAACCTCGTGTCGGATGCGATTCCGCGCAAAACGTCGGTCGGTATTCGAGCTGTCCTCGATCCATTGGAGCGAGCGCGCTGTTGCGTAGCGGTGAATATCCTCCCGTGAAAGCGACAGCAGAGGACGGATCAAGTAAGCTTTCTTTGTTAGCGGACGTTTCGGGGGAATGGCAGCCAGTC
>JBBIUD010000167.1:0-4501 GCA_037440485.1 Chlorobiota bacterium | reverse complement strand
GTGCTGAGCGTACTCGATGCAGAGTCGAAAAACACGTACGGCAAAAGCGGATGGAAATCGGTCCAGATGATTTCTCGACACCGCAGAGTATCAAGCTCAGCAAGAGTCGAATCAGCTAATCGCTCGAAAACTTTGAGTGCTATTTCAGCGCGCTTGATTTCTTTTTGCTTGGGGATTTGGCGCTGGTAGAGTTCTTTACGATGGATGTATTCGTAGGAAATGTCGTCGGTTTCATTTCTAACAGTACGATATTCGACCGAGAGCAAAATAGTCGTATCGCGTTCAAGATCAGCGATCACCTTGACCACTGTATCACGCTCGACGAGCGTATCCCGGACAGTTGGCTTCGACGTTGGAATTGTGACTTTGACGGATACACCTGCCCGTATCCACCATGACTTCCACGATTCCATACTGGTGTGTGTAACCATCGGAATATTGACAAAAAGCTCTGGGACTATTGCAAAGCGTTTTTCGACTGGGATATTGTACGAAAGCCCAACAATACCGAACGACTCGTATGTCCGTGCAAAGGGTAAATCTCCCTCGATACTCCTGCGAACGTCATTGCCGTTCGTGAAGACTGCGATTGTGTTGGGAATCCGAACCAATTCGCGTTGTTGAAAGGTTGACGTATAGACCCAAGCCAGCCGAGCACCAGCATGAAATCGAATGTTATCGTGGAACGGCGGCGTGTACTCGACTAATCCATCAGCGCCGAATGATGCAAACGATACTCTGATTGAATGCTCAATTGTACCGTTTGTCGGTATCCCACGGACAATAAAACGCTGGGCTTCTGTTGCTACTAGCAGAACAGATTGCAAAGCAAAACCGACGCGCACCCCAAAATGAATAGAAGCAGTCGTTTGATTGGCAGTAATCAGCGACGACAGCGGCGAATTGACTAGTGCTCCGAACGTGATACCATCACCCCAGGCATTTCCAAATGGCACGGGTGGCTTAGCAATGTCGCCGAGTTGAGTAAATCCGCCAGTGTGATGCTGTGTGAGCGCACCATGAGCATAAATACCAAATTGAATCGGATTAGTTGTATCAATGACAATCTGCGCATTCATTTGCAGTGCCAGTAACATCAACCATCCACTCTTGCAGAAAGCACCTTTCATTGCAGCATTACCGATACAACAAGAGACTGGCTGCCTCGAACAAGTCGCAAGAAATACACTCCTGCTGGATATGCACCGCGCAGAAAATGCATTTGCCCATTGGCTCGCTGAATATCGTCGGGGATCATCACCGCAACCTTGCTTCCCATCGCGTTATAAAGCTCAAGCAACACACTCTCACTGTTGGTGCTCTGAGGAAACACGATGACTGCATCAGATTCGACAGGATTGGGCACAACCTGCAAACTCAAATGCCCTGCCATTGGGCTAACAAGGCGCTTGCCCCATTGATCCTCCCACACGTCGTTGAAAACGAATCTTCCTCCGTCTTGCTCTGCAGACGAGACGATGCTTCTACCATCGTCATCGTACCAGATAACCGAATCTATCTCGACGCGAAATGACGGTAGCTCTCCGAGCGCAGCAATCAACGGTAACACTGCAACCGTGTCGCCTGCCCGGAATCCGATCGTCGGACGCTTCGATTCAATCCACTCGACATGATAACCATTCTCGATGTTTGACTGGGACGATGCCAATAGTGGTGTAGCAACTGTTGCATTCCAACGCAGACGAAATCGAACGCGGGCCGGTGGGTTCAACCGCAACAACGATGGCGGCAAGTGAATGTCTGATAGCTCAACGCACAGTCTGAATGTATCGCGCGTACTGATCGTATCGTCGTTGATCCGAAAGCGTGTGCGGAGATAAGGATACAGTTGCGCTGCAAAATCGCTGCACGTTGCATAGGCTCGTTCCTGTCCATATCCAATTGCCCACGTGTGAAGTCTGCCTGTCGCTGTGCTTATCTGATGGACATCGTCACCAACACGACGAATGCTATACTGCCAAGTGCCATCACCAAGTGGTTCCCAGACTGCATTCCAGGGCGCGCCATCGAATCGCACAGTTGTGTGCGCATTCCGATCTGCGACAACCCCAACATACTGCTCAGAATAAACCCGAAAGACACCATCGCGCACCTGTGGTGACAGCAACGTTATCGAGGGTATTCCAGCATTCAACGGGGGCACAAGTGCCAAACATTGTGCCGCAATACCCATCTGACTCTGCTGCCGAAGTGCAAGAACCATGATTGGATTTGTTGCTATTGCAATTCCGGTTTCTGCGACATTGATCACCGTTGATTCCCCAGCATTGAGCTGTAAGCGAGCTCCGTCGGAAAACCGAACGACACTAGAATCTTGAATTGCGGCAATGATTGCATAGCCTGGACCTAACGGTGGAGCACCAACAGGTTGCGGGAACGACATGACTACTGCTGTGGTGTCCCAATATTCAGCAGCAAGAAGGTGTTCAAAGAAAAGTTCCTTCCCACTGCGACCCCCTATCACAACTCCAACCGGATTCGATGCTTGAACAATGATGCCAGCAGATGTAGTCGTGTCAGTAGCACGTGTTTCAATCAAGCATTGTTCTCCTGATTCCAAGACTACGCGATGCTGATTGCCCGATGCAATGAAGATTCCGTTGACGCGGAGCGGTTCACTTCCGGCAGTAATGACGACGTCGCTTGCATCGGTTGCAAGGATTGTAGCTCGAACCGGAGATTCATTCCCAGTACTGTCTTCATGCACATTCGTCCGTAGTGTCATCGGCACAACGTATGTCTTCCCATATAGTGTTGTCGGAAAAATGATTGCAGCTTCTCCACCGCTCGAATCATTGCTGAATGCATAGACCAATACAGATGCGGTTGAACGAAGTCGAATCACACCACACGGTGTGCGTCCGTATGGTTGAGCAAGATAGGTGCGAGGTAGCTTCACCCGCACCGCACGTCGAGGATCAGATGCGGTGATCGTGACGTCTTCCCGATGACCATCGGTGCACGACGTATAACTGAGCGTGCATTGCGTTGGCTCCGAGGGCACTATGTCCACGTACACGGAATCGTTTCGCACATCAGAGATAATGCTCCCAAACGAGATGAGAAAGTCAGTTCCCCACATCGCGCTCTGCGCGAACAGTTGTACCGATGTCGCAATGGCAAGTGCAGAAATCCAAAGCCGATCCATGGCTATACGGCAAGTGTTCGTTGAAAAAGTCGGCGGCAGCATCAGTGATGCTGCCCGTCAACATGGTATCCAGTGGTAATTATCGGCGACGACCGAATAAATCTGTAACCTGCTGGCACAGTGCAAGCATTTTCTCGGCAGATTCCTCCCATGAAAATCGCCGTGCCCATTCAATCGCTCCACAAGAAAGCTTTTCCCGTATTGTACTATCACGAAGAAGGAGTGCGATCGTCTGGCTGAGCTGGTCAATATGTGCAAAGCTGTAGAGCAAGCCGGAGACACCGTGCGCAACTGCATCACGCAAGCCTGGGACATTAGCAGCGATGACGGGCGTTCCGCAGGCATTAGCTTCGATCGTGGTAATTCCCCAGCCTTCTTTCATGGATGTGTTGACGACGCACCAGCTACGAGATAGGTAGTCAATTTTTTCCTCCTCTGAAACACGTCCGGTCCACTGCACACGGTCTTCGATGCCGAGTTTCCGCGCTTGGTGCTTGAGCGCTGGAATATAGTCCCCATCACCTACAAAGTAGAGCTGCGCTGTGGGGAATTCATCGGCAATGCGAGCAAATGCATGCAAAAGATGATCGGGACATTTATAGCGCTTGATTCGACCGAAGTAGGTAATCATCGGGTATGCAGCTTTTTGACCGACTCTCATCGGGAATACTGAGTGGTCAATACCGTTGTGCACGACAAAAACACGGTCCGCTGCAAATCCACGTTCGATGAATTCCTGGCGTGTGCTATCGGAAACAACGGCAACGTATTCCCGACGGTAGATAAGCGGCATGACCTGCTCTGCAACGTAAACGTATGCACCGCGAATAGGGTCAACCTCCCGAAAAATCGAATGACCGAAGAGATGATGTGCGATGCACAAGAGTGGTTCACGAACGTAGAGCGGTGTCCAAAACGGAATTTTGTTGATGTCGTCAATGACAAGGTCGGGAGTAAAGCGGCGACGTAATTCTGCATAGGCACGTGGAACACCGAAATTGAACAGTGCTCGGGTTCCTCTCCGCACAACGTATATCCCATCGTCGAGCAGTTCTTCATCCTTTGCCCCCGGATATGAGCATGCCAGTAGAATGACACGGTGCCCCTGCTTGACAATGCGGGAGAAGATTTGGTGGAGATGCGTTTCTGCCCCGCCGGCAAGGGGATTGGTTTTGTCTTGCCAGTTGATAATCAGTATGGTCATGATCGCGGTTGCCGGCGGGATACCGATTTACCGCTGCCCAGGTGAAGCTGGTGTTGATGGCGATTCGATTGGTGCTTCTGCTCCCTGGATCTGCGGTCTAAGTTCGCTGCTGCTCGGCAAGAAAAATT